>NZ_NMUO01000104.1 GCF_002237365.1 Zobellella denitrificans | reverse complement strand
AAGGGCCGTCCGAGACTAGGACGTAGATAGGCAGGGTGTGGAAGCGTAGCGATACGTGCAGCTAACCTGTACTAATGACCCGTGCGGCTTAACCATACAACACCCAAGAAGTGTGAGACCTTGCGGTTTCGAGAACAAATTCATCGAAGACAGCTTTTCCGGATTAAAGTTTATGCCTGGCGGCGATAGCGTTGTGGTCCCACCTGACTCCATGCCGAACTCAGAAGTGAAACGCACCCGCGCCGATGATAGTGTGGCAGCTGCCATGTGAAAGTAGGTCACTGCCAGGCACCCAAATTTGTAGCGTCGAGAGATTCGACCGGTCCACTGAAGAGGACCCTACAAACCGCTTTTGCGGAGCGGTAGTTCAGTTGGTTAGAATACCGGCCTGTCACGCCGGGGGTCGCGGGTTCGAGCCCCGTCCGCTCCGCCATCACTCAAAACCCCAGCAGAAATGCTGGGGTTTTTTCGTATTGGCGGCGCCGGACGGCTGGATGATGTCGGCGCGCTGCGCCTTCGCTGCAAAGGCGGTGCCTTTGCCGCTCCGCCATCACTTCAAAGCCCTGGCCAATAGGTCAGGGCTTTTTTTGTTTTCTGCTTTATGATTCGACGAAGTTTGCCTCTATCAGCACTAAGGCTGTGCACAGGTATTATAAAATTCCGTACAATGCCTGCCTTATTACAAGGGGGGCTTATGCCGATTCAATTCAATAAACTGATCCTGTGGAACCTGCTTGCAGTGGCTGTTTTCGCCAGCTGGTACTGGTTGCCGGGTCATAGTTTCTGGTTCCATATCGACAGTGCGGTTTTTTATTATTTCAATGACAAGCTGGGCGAAAGTCAGGCCTGGGTCAATGTCGTGGCCGTTGCCAATAACAGGGCATTCGATGGCGTCGCCCTGCTGGCCATGGGACTGGTGTATTACAGCTATTATCGCGGGGCCGGTGTCGAGCAGCGGCGACAACTGCTGATCATCGGTTTGCTGATGTTGTTGACCGCCGTGGGGCTGAACCAGTTGGGTCGAGCCATCCCCGTCGACAGGCCCAGCCCGACCCTGACTTTCGACAACATTCACCGGCTGACCGAGCTGGCCGGCTTCAAGACCAAGGACTCTTCCGGCGACAGTTTTCCCGGTGATCATGGCTTGATGCTGATGATCTACACCGCCTTTGTCTGGCGCTATCTGTCCTGGAAGGCGGGCCTCTGGGGCTGCCTGTTCGTGGTGGTGTTTTCCGCCCCCAGGGTGATGGGCGGCGCCCACTGGTGGACCGACATCTATGTCGGTGCCTTGGCGGTGGCGGCCTTCGGCCTGGCCTGGCTGCTGCAGACCGGCCTGATGGATGCGGCCATCGCCTGGCTGGACCGACAACTCCCCCGCCTCAAGCGCGCCTGAACTACTGCTGTTGAAACAGGGCCGGGATCTGGCGAATAAGCCAGCTCTTGGCCTTGCCCATGGCATCCCGCCGCCAGGCCAGCACCACGTCCGTGGTTTCCCGGCAACTGGTCGAGACTTCCTTCAACTCGCCCCTTTCCAGCATGTCGCCCAGCCAGGACAGGGGGACGGACGAGATCCCGAGCCCGGCCTTTACCGCGGTGATCTTGTCCTGCATGGTGCTGACGGTCAGCCGCGACTGCTTGTCGAACAGGCGGAAGGTCAGCGGTGGCTTGAAACGGGCGGTGTCGGCCACGGCGATGGCCCGGTAGCGGCTGAGCACTTCCTCGGTCAGTGGACCGGTTTCCTGATGAATGGGGTGACGCGGATGGGCCACATAGACGAAGGTTTCCTGGTAGAGAAACTGGGTCTTGATGCCGGGACTCATCACCGCGTCTTCGCGCAGGGGGGTAATGGCCAGATCGGCGCGTCCGGTCTCCAGGGCTTCCCAGGTGCCGGCCAGTACCTCGTGGGCCAGTTTGATGTCGGTCTCGGTCTGGCGGGAAAGGGCGTCCAGCACCGGGAACAGCCGCTCGCTGGGCATGATGGCGTCCACGGCCAGGGTAATGCGGGTTTCCCAGCCCCGCTCCAGGGCCCGGGCATCCTCCACCAGTTGGGTGGCGGCGTGCAGCAACTGGCGGCCGCGCTCCAGCAGCAGCCGGCCTACCGGGGTGAACTGGGTCTTGTGACCGGAGCGATCGAACAGCGCCAGATCCAGCTCGTCTTCCAGCTTCTGGATGGTGTAACTGAGGGCGGAGGGGACCTTGCCCAGCTCGTCGGCGGCGGCGGCGAAACTGCCCCGGCGCTCGATGGCATCCAGCACCCGCAGGGCCTCCAGGGTCAGGGCTTTTTCTCTAGACATAACTCGTTATCAGGCAATTGAGATGCGTCCACAATAACGCAGCCGCCTGGCGGTTGCACCCATCCGCCGCTAAAACCAGCCCAGCCCCTTCAGCAGGGCGGCGCCCAGGCTGGTGCTGACCAGGGAGCCGAGCGTGGTGACGGCGATGATATTGGCCGCCAGCACGGCGTTGCCGCCCATGGCGCGCACCATCACATAGCTGGCGGCGGCGGTGGGCGAGGCGTTGATCAGGAACAGCATGGTCAGTTCGGCTCCGCGAAAGCCCACCAGGTAACCGCCCAGGGTGATCAGGCCGGGAATGGCCAGTAGCCGCAGCAGGGCGACGGGAGGGACCAGGCCGGTTTCCTCCTGGCCCCGTTTCAGGCTCAGGGTGGCCCCGGTGCAGAGCAGCGCCACCGGCAGTGTCATCTGGGCCAGGTAATGGCCGGTCTTCATCAGCACGGCCGGCACCTGCCAGTCGCTGGCGGCGAAGGGCAGGGCCGCGACTATGCCGATGATCAGCGGATTCTGGGCAATGCCCTTGAGGATTTTCCCCAGCTGCAGGCCCTGGCCCTGGTTCAGGCTGCGGTTCAGGGTAACCACCGCCAGTATGTTGAAGAGGATGGTGAGGCAGGCCACGTACATGGCGACGGATGCCACTCCCTGGGAGCCGTAGGCATTGTTGACATAGGCCAGGCCGATAATGCCCATGTTGGCGCGAAAGGCGCCCTGCACCAGTATGCCGCGCAGCCGTTGGTTGGAGGTCAGGCGGCGGGCCAGCAGCTCCAGCAGCATAAAGGCCACCAGGGTGGCGCCGATGCCGTAGAGGATAAGCGCCGGGCTCGCCATCTGGCTGAAGTCGGTCTGGGCGATGCTGGTGAACAGCAGCATGGGCAGGGCGACATTGAACACCAGCTTACTGGCGCCGTCGATAAAGCCTTCGTTCATCATCTGAGTGCGGCGCAGGGCGATGCCGAGCAGCAGCATCAGGCAGATGGGGCCGGTAATGGAAAGGGAAAACAGCAGGCTGTTGATGAGCTCGTTCATGGAGATCGAAATAAAAGGCAGGGGGACTCAAGCATGCCGCGAGCGGAGGTGCAGGGCAATAGCTCTTGGTGCCGGCGACAGTCATAAATGGAAAAAGGCGCAACGATGCGCCTTTTTCCATTTATGACTGATAATCGCCCGCCCGCTCCGGCTGGTAATCGACGGCGGTGATGGTGACCTGCAGCATCTTGCCGTTGGGGCCGGGCCACTCGATGCTCTGGCCGACGGCCAACCCCAGCAGGGCGCTGCCGATGGGAGCCAGTACCGAGATCTTGTCCTTGGCGCCGTCCATGTCGCGGGGATAGCACAGGGTCTTGGTGAAGGTCTCGTCACCGGCCATGGTGAACCTGATGGTCGAGTTCATGGTGACGATATTGTCCGGCATGTCGCTCGGCGCCACGACCCGGGCGCGGTCCAGCTCGTCCTCCAGCCGCCGGATGGCGGGAGAGTCGGGCTGGTTTTCGAGCAGGGCTTCAAGCCGGGCCAGATCCAGGGTGGAAATAGTAATAGGCGGCAACTGGGCCATATCAACCTCCATAAAAAAGCAGGCAACGCCGAAAGCGCTGCCTGAACCGATGCCTAAGATATACCCCAAGCCGGCGACTTAAGCCAGCCTTGTGGTTAGCAATTTGTGGGGAATGGCATGGAATTGCCACCCTGGGGTTAATTTTCGGGGTGACTTTGCGTTAAATCAAAAAAGCCCTGCGCTTTGTGGGGCAAACTGCCCGCCAGATATCCTACATACCTCAAAAGAAATAAGGACAGAGCATGAAAAAACTTTCCCTGCTGGTTGCCGCTGCGTTAATGGTCCCTGTCGCCCATGCCCATCAGGCCGGCGATATTCTGGTACGGGGTGGTGCGATGGCCGTCAGTCCCACCACTGACTCTGGTGATACTTTTAATGTGGACTCCAACACCCAGCTTGGTTTGACCCTGTCCTATATGATCACCGATAACTGGGCGGTGGAGCTGCTGGCTGCCACGCCCTTTTCTCATAGCGTTGAATTAAAAGGCGCAGGTGAAGTGGCCAAGGTAAAACACCTGCCGCCGACCCTGATGGCCCAATACTATTTCGGCAATGCCCAGAGCAAGGTGCGGCCCTATGTGGGCGCCGGCATCAACTACACCTTCTTCTTTGATGAAAAGGGCCGTGGGGTTCTTGATGGCGCCGATGTTAAAGCCGACGATTCCTGGGGCCTGGCGGCCCAGGCTGGCCTGGATATGAGGATCAACGACAACTGGTTCGTCAACGGTTCCATCTGGTACATGGATATTGACACCGATGTGTCCGTTAATGGCAATCATGTGGACAAGGCCAACATCGATCCCGTCGGCCTGATGGTGGGCCTGGGTTACCGTTTCTAGTCGATTTGCAATGTGGGTTGAGAGGTTTTAAACCTCGGCAGTGTTTGGGCAGACCAAGTCTGCCCTTTTTTATGGTTGGAAAAGATCAGGCAATGGCGGCGGGCAGTGTCACCTGCTCCTTCACCTTGTCGACGATATAGCCGCCGATGGGAATGGCGGAGGTGGCCGCCGGTGAGGGGGCGTTGCAGACGTTGATGGTGCGCTTGGTGTTGACGAACAGGAAGTCGTCCACCAGACGGCCGTCCTTCGACACCGCCTGGGCGCGGATGCCGGCCGGGTAGGGCAGCAGATCGCCCACCTGCAGGCTGGGGCAGTACTTGCGTACCAGCTCCAGGTAGCCGGCCTTGTTGAGCGAGTTCTTCATTTCCACCAGGCCCGGCTTCAGGTTCTTCATCAACACCTTGAGGATGCCCGGGTAGGTGAACATCTCCAGGGTGTCTTTCAGCGAGATATCGCTCTTGTTGTAGCCTTCCCGCTTGAACGCCAGCACCGCATTGGGGCCCACGGTCACGGTGCCGTCGATCATCCGGGTCAGGTGTACCCCGAGGAAGGGCATGTTCGGATCCGGAATCGGGTAGATCAGGTGGTTCACTATCTGGTTGTGCTCGGGCTTGAGCAGGTAGTATTCACCACGGAAGGGGCAGATCTTGAACTCGGGCTCGATGCCCAGCATGCGCACCACCCGATCCGCCATCAGCCCGGAGCAGGACACCAGGTACTTGCCCTGGAACTCGCCCTGGCCGGTCTGCACCACCACCTGGGAGACCTCTTCCTTCAGTCCGGTCACCTCGGCGTTGTAGCGGATCTCCCCGCCCAGGCGCTCGAATTCCCGGCCCATGGCGGCGGTCACCTGCTTGTAGCTGACGATGCCGCTGGAGGGCACGAAGATGCCGCCCAGGCCGGTGATATTGGGTTCGCGTTCCTTCAGCTCGTCGGCATTGAGCCAGTAGCGCTCCAGGCCATTGGCCTCGCTCCTGTCCCACAACGCCTTCATCCGCTCCATTTCCAGTTCGTTGGTGGCCACCAGCAGCTTGCCGCACTCGTCATAGGGAATGGCGTGCTCCTGGCAAAACGCCTTGGTGGCAATATTGCCTTCCAGGCAGAACCTGGCCTTGAGGCTGCCCGGGGTGTAGTAGACGCCGGCGTGGATCACGCCGCTGTTGTGGCCGGTCTGGTGCCGGGCCGGGCCGGATTCCTTCTCCAGCAGCAGCATCTTGCTGTCCGGATAGGTCTTTTTCAGCTGCCAGGCGGTCGACATGCCGACGATGCCGCCGCCGATGATGATGAAATCAAACACTGCTCTGTTCACCTGTATGTTAGAGAGGCGAAAGCCGGGGCAGGCCCCGGCACCTTTAATTATGGTTGTGCTACAAGGTGCCGCGCCCGGCGGCACCCTGTCAAAGTCTTTAGCCCTGGGTCGGGTTTTTCAGGGTCTTGGCATGGGTGAAGTAACCGCGTTGGCGCATCAGCTCCCGGCGCAGGCCTTCATGGGCGATGAACTTGTCGCGGCCGTGCAGCCAGAAGTGGTTGTTGATCAGCAGGAAGGAGCCGGTGGGCACCCGCACCGACAGCTTGCGGGCGCTGGTTTCCAGGGCCTCGGACAGATCCGCCAGCCAGACGCCTTCCTCGTAGTTCTTGGGCTGCACGAACTGGTCGATGTAGGCCATGATCGGCTGGCCACTGCGGTCGGTGTCGAACACCGCGTGGTACACGTCCTTGGTGGTGTTCTTGCTGGGCGGCGCGGCCCAGCGCATCACCCGGCGGGCCATGGGGTCGGCGTAGAAATGCTCCAGGTGCTCCCAGTCGTCCAGGTGCAGCAGCAGGGAGTTGCCGCCTTCCATGTTCTGCTCGTCGATTTTCAGCATCAGCACGTAGTCGGTGTCCTGCTCGACGAAGGTGCCGTCGTTGTGCAGTTCCATCACCCGGTGGGCCTGGCGCAGGTAGCTGTCGGAGTTGTCCTGGTTCTGCACCACGAAGCGGGCGTAGTACTGGCCGCTCATGGCGTCGTAGTTGGAGCGGCCGAACAGGTGGGCCACGGCGGTGGTGAACTTGACCATGTCTTCCGCCTGCGCAACCTTGTCCAGCCCTTCCGGGGTGATCAGCAGGGCACCGGTGTCGCGATCCACCAGGGTGTTGACCAGCAGGGGCTGCAGCGCCTGGCCGCACAGCTCGTTGAGGATCTGGGCGACCCGAAAACGCAGGAAGGACTTGTATTCCAGCGCCTGTACCGGCCATTCGGCGGTGGCGTCGAGGAAGGCCTTGACGGTCTGCGCATCGAAGCGCAGTTCCAGCAGGCGCTCGGACTGGGCGGAAGGGGCCAGGCTGAAGCCCTGGTATTTGTGATTCACGAAATCGGCGGTGGCAACGTTGGACATGATGGCTTCCTTGTTATTTCACGTGGTGTAGGTCAAAGCGGCGTAATGTCGCTGTATATTTAAAATGTCGACATTTTTGATTTTTGTCAATAAATGATGCTGATTTTATGATCACCGTTGCAATTTCGTTATAATGGCGGGACGAAACTATGCAGGAACAGAGCATGAACAACCTCGATGCACCCCGGGAGAACCTGGCGCGGACGGCCTACCAGCAATTGAAGCAGGACATCATCCGCGGTCACTTCGGCCCTGGTGAGAAACTGCTGATGAGCACCCTCAAGAACCGTTACGGCCTGGGCGTGAGCCCGTTGCGGGAGGCGCTGTCGCAACTGGTGTCGGAGCGATTGGTCACCGCCGAGAGCCAGCGCGGCTTTCGGGTCAGCCCCATGTCGGTGGCGGAACTGAAAGACATCTACGACGCCCGGGCCCAGCTCGAGGGGCTGGTGGTGGAGCTGGCCATGGCCCGGGGCGACGATCTCTGGGAGGCGGGGGTGGTGGCGGCCCATCATGCCCTGGCCAAGGTGACCCACCTCGAATCGGTGGAGGAGCAGCTCAGCCAGTGGGACAGCCGCCACCAGGCCTTTCACAACGCCGTGGCCGCCGGCTGCCGTTCACCCCAGTTGCTGGTGGTGCGCCAGACCCTGATGGATCAGGCGGCCCGTTATCGCTACCTGTGGCTGAAACGCACCGTGTTCAGCGAGCAGGCGCTGGCGGAAAAACAACGGGAACACCAGGCCCTGCTCGAAGCCATACTGGCGCGCAATCCCCAGGCCGTGGCCATGATGCGCGAGCATCTGCACAGCCCCATCTCCATCATCACCCAGGTGTTGGCCGAACAGGGCGTGCGCTGAGTTTTTCGGGATCGGGCTGCCCGGTCCCGCCTTTCCTTTCTTCTCCCATTCTTTCTTTAGTCATAAATCCCCCTCAAAAGAGTCCTCCTCTTCCATATATGCTTTTTAGTGCTAAAAAAGTAGTGCTTATCACTTTTTTAAAAGAAGTCCTTGCTCCCAGAAGTTCAGCAGTGTAAATATAAAGCCATTCGGACGTCTAAACGTCTTTATAGCCGAAGAGAGCACGGAGATAACAATAATGGCTTTGTCACACAACCTGGGGTTTCCCCGCATCGGTACCCGACGCCAGCTGAAGTTCGCCCTCGAGTCCTACTGGAAAGGGCAGTCCGACGCCGGCGAACTCGACATCATTGCCCGGCAGACCCGCAAGGCGGCACGCCAGTACCAGCAGGGCCTGGATCTGCAGCCGGTGGGCGATTTTTCCTTCTACGACCATGTGCTGGACACCAGTGCCCTGCTGGGGGTGATCCCGGCGCGTTTCAACCAACCGGCGGATGAGCCGGTAAGCCTGGATACCTATTTCCGCGTGGCCCGTGGCCGGGCGCCGACCGGTGAAGACACCTTCGCCAGCGAGATGACCAAGTGGTTCGACACCAACTACCACTACCTGGTACCGGAAATCACCGCCGATCAGGCCTTCCGCCTGGCCAGCACCAAGCTGTTCGATGAAGTGCAGGAAGCCAGGGAGCAGGGCATTGCCGTCAAGCCGGTGTTGCTGGGGCCGGTGACCTGGCTGTACCTGGCCAAGGTCAAGGGCGAAGAGTTCGACCGGCTGACCCTGCTGCCCCGACTGCTGGACGCCTACCGGCAAATCCTGGCCACACTGGCCACCCAGGGTGTGGAATGGCTGCAAATCGACGAGCCGCTGCTGGTGCTGGATCTGGCCCCCGAGTGGCAACGGGCGGTGACCCAGGCCTACGCCGAACTGGCCCAGGCTCCGCTCAAGCTGCTGCTGACCACCTACTTCGCCCCCCTGGCCGACAACCTGGCGCTGGTAAGCCGACTGCCGGTGGCCGGCCTGCACGTGGACGCGGTGCTGGGCGACAGCCTTGACACCATCGCCGCCGCCTGGTCCCGAGACAAGGTGCTGTCGGTGGGTATCGTCAACGGCCGCAACATCTGGGCCAACGATCTGCGCGCCTCGCTGAACAAGCTCAAACCCCTGGCCGAGCGCTACGGTGACAAGCTGTGGATAGCACCCTCCTGCTCGCTGCTGCATTCGCCGGTGGATCTGGACTCGGAAGACCAGCTCGATCAGGAGCTGACATCCTGGCTGGCCTTCGCCGCCCAGAAGGTGCAGGAAGTGATCATCCTGACCCGGGGCATCAACCAGGGTGAAACGGCCATCGCCGCCGAGCTGGCCGCCTCCGATGCCAGAGTGGCATCACGCCAGACCTCCAGGCGCATCCACAACGAGGCGGTCAAGGCGCGGGTGGCGGCCATCAAGGCCGGCGACGACCGGCGCGGCGCGCCCTATGCGGAGCGGGCCCGGGTGCAGGCGGCCAGGCTGCGACTGCCGCTGTTCCCCACCACCACCATCGGCTCCTTCCCCCAGACCGCCGAGATCCGCGCCCTGCGCCGGGATCACAAGGCGGGCAGCCTCGATGAGCAGGCCTACGAAGAAGGCATCCAGCAGCATATCCGCCAGGCCATCGACGAGCAGCAAGCCCTGGGGCTGGATGTGTTCGTGCACGGCGAGGCCGAGCGCAACGACATGGTGGAGTATTTTGGCGAGCTGCTGGAAGGCTTTGCCCTCACCCGCTTCGGCTGGGTACAGAGTTACGGCTCCCGCTGCGTCAAGCCGCCCATCATCTTCGGCGACGTCTGGCGCGCCAAGCCGATGACCGTCAGCTGGACCCGGTACGCCCAGAGCCTGACCGACAAGCCGGTCAAGGGCATGCTCACCGGCCCGGTGACCATTTTGTCCTGGTCCTTCCCGCGGGAAGACGAGAGCGACCTCAATTCCGCCTACCAGATCGCCCTGGCCCTGCGCGACGAGGTGGCGGACCTGGAAGCGGCCGGGGTGGGCATCATCCAGATCGACGAGCCGGCGTTCCGTGAGCTGATGCCACTGCGCAAGGCTCCCCAGGCGGCCTACCTGGCCTGGGCCGAAAAGGCCTTCCGCCTGAGTGCCTCCGTGGTGGCGAACACTACTCAGATCCACACCCATATGTGTTATTCTGAGTTCAACGAAATCATCGAGTCCATCGCCCGCCTGGATGCGGACGTGATCACCATCGAAACCTCCCGTTCCGACATGGAACTCTTGGATGTGTTCCGGGACTTCGCCTATCCCAACGAAATAGGCCCGGGGGTTTACGACATTCACTCACCGCGGATCCCCTCGGTGCCGGAGATGGTCAAACTGATCGAAAAAGCCGTGGAGCGCCTGCCCAAGGAGCGCATCTGGGTCAACCCCGACTGTGGTCTCAAGACCCGCAACTGGGAGGAAACCCGCGCGGCCCTGGCCAACATGGTGGTGGCCACCCGAGAACTGCGGGCCGCCTACGCCAAGGCTCAGGTATAACTATCATTATTGAATAAGCAATCAGGAGACAATCATGGCTTTTCACAGCGCGCGTCATGTCGAGGCGCTCAACCAATCGCTGGCCGAACTGAACGGCGATATCAATGTGTCATTCGAGTTCTTTCCGCCCAACAGCGAGCAGATGGAACAGACCCTGTGGCACTCCATCGAGCGGTTGAAGACGCTGGCGCCCAAGTTTGTCTCCGTGACCTACGGCGCCAACTCCGGTACCCGGGATCGCACCCACAAGGTGATCAAGGACATCCAGGACAAGACCGGCCTGGTGGCCGCCCCTCACCTGACCTGCATCGACGCCAGCCGGGATGAGCTGCGCGGCATCGCCCGGGACTACTGGAACAACGGCATTCGCCAGATAGTGGCACTGCGCGGCGACCTGCCCCAGGGCATGGAAAAGCCGGACATGTACGCCACCGATCTGGTGAGCCTGCTGAAGGAAGAGGCCGACTTCGACATTTCGGTGGCGGCCTACCCCGAGGTGCACCCGGAGGCCAAGAGCGCTCAGGCCGATCTGCTTAACCTCAAGCGCAAGGTCGATGCGGGTGCCAACCGGGCCATCACCCAGTTTTTCTTCGACGTCGAGTCCTACCTGCGCTTTCGCGATCGCTGCGTGACCATCGGCATCGACGTGGAGATAGTGCCGGGCATACTGCCGGTGTCCAATTACCAGACCCTGATCAAGTTTGCCGGTTTCTCCAACGTCAAGATCCCGGGCTGGATGCACCAGCGCTTCCAGGGACTGGAGGACGATCAGAACACCCGTA
This sequence comes from Zobellella denitrificans, assembly GCF_002237365.1. Taxonomy (GTDB): domain Bacteria; phylum Pseudomonadota; class Gammaproteobacteria; order Enterobacterales; family Aeromonadaceae; genus Oceanimonas; species Oceanimonas denitrificans. Next base: position 2,078 of record NZ_NMUO01000104.1, on the reverse strand, counting down.
ACCTGGTGGGCGCCAGCATCGCCATCGATCAGGTCCGGGTGCTGAGTCGGGAAGGGGTGAAGGATTTCCACTTCTATACCCTGAACCGTTCCGAGCTGACCTACGCCATCTGCCATACCCTGGGCGTGCGGCCCCAAGCGGCCAAGTAATCCCCTGCTGATAAGCAAAGCCCCCGCAGGCCTGACCTGCGGGGGCTTTTTGTTGGTTGTGTTCAGCCGCCCCGGAACCTCAGCAGCCGCAGGGCGTTGAGGGTGACCAGGGCGGTGGCGCCGGTATCGGCCAGTACCGCCAGCCAGAGTCCGGTGAGGCCGGTCAGGCTGGTGACAAGAAAGACGGCCTTGAGCCCCAGCGCCAGGGTGACGTTCTGGCGGATGTTGGCGTGGGTGGCGCGGGACAGGCGGATGGCGTCCGCCAGCCCGGTCAGCCGGTTGTGGCTGAGGGCGACGTCGGCGTTGTCCAGCGCCACGTCGGTGCCCTGGCCCATGGCGATGCCCACGCTGGCCCGGCGCAGGGCCGGAGCGTCGTTGATGCCGTCTCCCACCATGGCGAGGCTGCGGGTCCGGCCGAGCCGCTCCACTTCCGCCAGCTTGTCCTCGGGCCTGAGTCCGGCCCGGTAGCCGATACCGAGCTGGCCGGCGATGCGCGCCGCCGCCTGGTCGTGATCCCCGGTCAGCATCAGGCAGTCGATATTCAGGGCCTTGAGGGTGGCGATGCCGTCTTCGGCATCGTCCCGCAGCCGGTCGTTCAGGGCGAACAGGGCCAGCACGCTTTGTCCCAGCGCCAGTACCACCAGGGTATGGCCGCCGGCCCGCAGCCGCGCCAGCTCCCGGCGCTGGTCCGGGGTAAGCCAGGCGTCCGGCAGGTGGGCGGGGCTGCACAGCAGCAGCGCCTGGTCTTGCCAGCGGCCTTGCATGCCGGCCCCGGCCAGGGTGCGTTTGTCGTCGACGGTGGCGGGCGTCAGTCCCCGCTCTTCGGCGGCGGCCACCAGAGCCCTGGCCAGAGGATGGTGGGAGCCCGCCTCCAGGCCGGCGGCCAGGGCCAGGGCCTGGCGGTGCTCTGCGGGCGGATAGACCTTCAGTTCGCTCAGGGCCGGTCGACCAAGGGTCAGGGTACCGGTTTTGTCGAAAGCCAGGGTATCGATCCGGCCGAGTTGCTCCAGGGCGGCGCCGCCCTTGATCAGCACCCCCAGCCGGGTGGCGGCGGCCAGGGCCGAGGTGACCGCCGCCGGCGTGCTGATCACCAGGGCGCAGGGGCAGCCGATCAGCAGCAGCGCCAGGCCCCGGTAGATCCAGGTCTGCCAGTCGGCGCCAAACGCCAGGGGCGGCAGCAGTATCACCAGCAGGGCGGCCAGCATCATGGCCGGGGTATACCAGCGGCTGAAACGCTCGATAAAGCGGGCGATGGGCGCCCGGTTGGCTTCGGCCTGCTCCATCAGGTGCAGGATGCGATCCACGGTGTTGTCGCCCGGTTCGGAGGTCACCCGCAATTGCACCGGCACGTCCACCACCAGGCTGCCGGCGGCCAGCCGTTCGCCCCCCTTGCGCTCCACCGGCAGCGACTCGCCGGTGACGGCACTCTCGTCGAAGGCGGCGAGCGGGGTCAGCAGCTCGCCGTCCGCCGGCAGCCGCCCGCCCGGGTGCACCTCGATGCGATCCCCCGGCACCAGTTCGGCGGCACCCACTTCCACCGGGCCATCGGCGGTGAGCCGCCGGGCCTGTTCCGGCACCAGGGCCATCAGCGCCTTGACACCCTTGCGGGCCCGGCTGGCGGCCAGGCTTTCCAGCTTTTCTCCCACCATAAACAGCAGCAGCACCATGGCCGCTTCGGCGGTCTCGCCGAGGAAGAGGGCGCCGGTGGCGGCCACCGTCATCAGGGTCTCGATGGAGAAGGGGGAGCCGCTGCGGGCCAGGCGCCAGGCTTGGCGGGCGATGGGCACCAGCCCCCAGAGGGTGGCCAGGGTAAAGAGCGCCTGGCCCAGGGGGGGAGACAACAGGCCGGCCAGGGCCGCGGCCAGCATCAGTGCCAGCAGGGTCAGGATGTCCAGCTGGCTGCGCCACCAGGGCGTCGGGGCCGGGAGG
>NZ_NMUO01000103.1 GCF_002237365.1 Zobellella denitrificans | reverse complement strand
GGGCCGGGGAGGTGGCGGCACTGGCGCGGGAACTGGGGCTGGCGCTTGGCCGGGAACAACGGCCGGCGCCGGATCGGCTGGCTGCCCTGGGGGAGGCCCTGGCGCGGTTGTGTTCCGGCCCGGTTTGACGGCCGGCAGCCGGATTTTACGATTTTGCGATATTTGTCACATTTAAATTCGTCTTGGTTTTTTGTTCCGACTTTTTATTTTTTATTGAAGTTTTATGTTACTTTAAAATCTTCGCTCAGATGAAGATGTAGCCCCTGTATTTACTGGCCGTTCACAGTCCGTCCCCGATCGGGGGCGGGCTTTTTTTTGCTCTGGATTTTATTGTTTTTTTAGATGATATTGGCGCCGTGAACGCATCTTGATAGGGGAGTGTTATGAAAGTATTAGTGTTGGGTAGTGGTGTTGTCGGTGTGACCAGCGCCTGGTATCTGTCCCAGTTGGGCCACGAGGTGGTGGTGGTCGATCGCCAGCCCGATGCGGCCGAGGAAACCAGCTTCGCCAATGCCGGCCAGCTGTCGTTCGGCATGTCCTCCCCCTGGGCCGGTCCCGGCATTCCCCAGAAGGCCATCAAGTGGATGTTCCAGTCCCACGCCCCCCTCAAGGTGCGCCCCAGCCTCAATCCGGCGCAGTGGCAGTTTATGCTGTCAATGCTGGCCAACTGCAACGAAAAATCCTACGGTGTAAACAAGTCCCGCATGGTGCGGGTGTCCGAGTACAGCCGTCAGTGCATCAACGCCCTGCAGGAGGAGCTGCAACTGCCGTTCGAAGGCCGCAAGAAGGGCCTGCTGCAGGTGTTCCGCACCCAGAAGCAGGTGGATGACGCCGCCAAGGACATCAAGGTGCTGCAGGAGTTCAAGGTGGCCCACGCCATGCTCAACGTGGACGAGTGTATCGCCCGCGAGCCGGCCCTGGCCCGGGTCAAGGACAAGCTGGTGGGCGGCCTGCACTTCCCCGACGACCAGACCGGCGACTGCAACCTGTTCACCAAGGCGCTGGTCAAGAAGTGTCAGGAAAAGGGCGTGACCTTCAAGTTCAACACCGAGATCAAGGCGCTGGTGAGCGACGGCGACCGGATCCGCGGGGTACAGACCGCCAACGGCCTGGAAACCGCCGATCAGGTGCTGGTGTGCATGGGCAGCTATTCGCCCTTCCTGCTCAACCCGCTCGGCATTCGCCTGCCGATCTACCCGGTAAAGGGCTACTCCCTGACCATCGAAGTGAAGAACGACGCGGACGCGCCCCAGTCGACGGTGATGGACGAAACCTACAAGGTGGCCATCACCCGTTTCGACAACCGCATCCGTGCCGCCGGCACCGCCGAGCTGGCCGACTTCAACGGCGACCTGCCCGGCGCCCGCCGCGAGACCATCGCCCACTCGGTGAAAAGCCTGTTCCCGGAAGGCGGCAAGGTCGACGAGGCAGCGTTCTGGACCGGCTTCCGCCCGATGACTCCGGATGGCACCCCCATCATCGGCGGCACCCGCTACAAGAACCTGTGGCTCAACACCGGCCACGGTACCCTGGGCTGGACCATGGGGCCGGGCTCCGGCAAGCTGATCGCCGACCTGATCAGCGGCAACAAGCCGGAAATCGACGATCAGGGCCTGGCCTTCAGCCGCTACGGCTGACCTGAGCCGGAAGACAGAGGCCGTAAGCGTGCAGACCGGCATCTGGACAGGGCGGGGCCGAGGTGCCATACTGGCGTCTTTTGGCCCCGTCCTTTCTTATGTTTCTTACCCTGCTCAATATCGTGGTACCGGTGTTCGCCGTGGTGGCCGTCGGTTTTGCCTTCGGCCGCCGCCAGCGCCACGCGGACATGGGCTTCGTCAACCTCGCCAACGTGGTGGTGTTCTGCCCGGCGCTGGTGTTTTCGGCGCTGATCCAGAACCCGGTGTCGGTGACCGAAAGCTGGCCGCTGATCCTGGCCGGCGTGCTCACCATCGTTTTGCCCGGCCTGCTGCTCGCCCTGTTCCGCTTTCGCGGCCTGGAGCGACGTACTTTAGTCGTAGCCGGCATGTTCCGCAACGCGGGCAACATCGGCATTCCGCTGATGATGCTGGCCTATGGCGCCGATCAACTGGGCGCCATCATCATCCTGTTCGTGTTGTCCAACCTGCTGCACTTTTCCCTGGGGCTCTTTATCCTGTCGAAGGACGCGGGCCGCTGGCAATGGTTGAAAAACCCCAACGTGTGGGCGGCGATGCTGGGGGTGCTGCTGGCGGATCACCGGGCCATGCTGCCGGAGTTTGTCTACACCAGCGCCGATCTGCTGGGCCAGATAGCGGTGCCGCTGATGCTGTTCGCCCTGGGGGTGCGGCTGTCGGGCGGGGAGGTCGGTGATCTGGGCATGGCGTTCAGGGTCAATCTCGCCTATCTGCTGGCGGGGGCGGCCAGTTTCGCCCTGGTGGCCTGGCTGTTGCCGCTCGGCAACGACTGGCTGCGCCTGCTGGCGCTGTCGGTGATGCTGCCGCCGGCGGTGCTCAACTACCTGCTGTGCGAGCAATACCGCTGCCAGCCCGACAAGATGGCCAGCATAGTGCTGCTCGGCAACGCCATGTCGGTGGTCACTATCCCGCTGGTGGTCTATCTTACCTTGACCTACCTCTGAATCTTCCTCCGGCCGGGTGACATGCCCGGTTGGATTGTTTCACTTTTGTTAAATTATGGTTAATACCAAAGTCTAAGTTTCAACACCCCGTTAACGCGCTACTGTTATCCTCGAACCGACTTCGGCTATTCAAGGAGAAAGGGAATGGCGTTCGAAAATCAGGAAAAAGCAAAAGCCTACTGGAGTGAAAACCTGCGGCTGATGGCCATCTTGCTGGCCATCTGGTTTGCGGTGTCCTTCCTGTTCGGCATTGTGCTGGTGGATCTGCTCAATGCCTTCACCATCGGCGGCGCCAAACTGGGATTCTGGTTTTCCCAGCAAGGCTCCATTTATGTGTTCGTGGTGCTGATCTTCGTCTACGTATGGCGAATGAACGTGCTCGACAAAAAATACAACGTTGACGAAGCGTAAGGGGCAGGACATGGATATCCAAACCTGGACATTTATTCTGGTGGGCCTGAGTTTCGCCCTCTATATCGGCATCGCCATCTGGGCCCGGGCCGCCACCACCGGCGAGTTTTACGTGGCCGGTGGCGGCGTGCACCCCATCGCCAACGGCATGGCCACGGCGGCGGACTGGATGTCGGCGGCCTCCTTCATCTCCATGGCCGGCATCATCTCCTTCGCCGGCTACGACGGCGGCGTCTACCTGATGGGCTGGACCGGCGGCTATGTGCTGCTGGCGCTGTGCCTGGCGCCCTACCTGCGCAAGTTCGGCAAGTTCACGGTGCCGGACTTCATCGGCGATCGCTACTACTCCCAGACCGCACGCATGGTGGCGGTGTTCTGCGCCATCTTCGTGTCCTTCACCTATGTGGCCGGGCAGATGCGCGGCGTGGGCGTGGTGTTCTCCCGCTTCCTCGAGGTGGACATCAACCTGGGTGTTGTCATCGGCATGGCCATCGTGTTCTTCTACGCGGTCATGGGCGGCATGAAGGGCATCACCTACACCCAGGTGGCCCAGTACTGCGTGCTGATCTTCGCCTTCCTGGTGCCGGCCATCTTCGTGTCGCTGCTGGTCACCGGCACCCCGGTGCCGCAACTGGGCTTTATCGGCCAGACCACCGACGGCGTCTACCTGCTCGACAAGCTGGACGGCCTGTCCCAGGAGCTGGGCTTTACCGAGTACACCTCGGGCACCAAGTCCGGCATCGATGTGTTCTTCATCACCGCCGCGCTGATGGTGGGCACCGCCGGCCTGCCCCACGTGATCATCCGCTTCTTCACCGTGCCCAAGGTGCGCGATGCCCGCATCTCCGCCGGCTGGGCGCTGCTGTTCATCTCCTTCCTGTACACCACCGCCCCCGCCGTGGCCGCCTTCGCCCGCGCCAACATGATTGAGGGCCTGAACGGCGCCGACGGTCAAGGCGTGGTCGCCGAGCAGGCCCCGGGCTGGGTCGGTAACTGGGAGAAGACCGGCCTGGTGGCCTGGGAAGACAAGAACGGCGACGGCCGCATGTTCTATGCCGGCGACGAGCGCAACGAAATGACCATCAGCCCGGACATCATCGTGCTGGCCAGCCCGGAGATCGGCCGCCTGCCGAACTGGGTGGTGGCCCTGCTGGCGGCCGGTGGCCTGGCGGCGGCGCTGTCTACCGCGGCCGGCCTGCTGCTGGTGATCTCCACCTCCATCGCCCACGACCTGCTGAAGAAAGGCTTCAAGCCCGACATGACCGACAAGCAGGAACTGCTGGCGGCGCGGCTGGCGGCGGCGGTGGCGGTGATCGGCGCCGGTTACCTCGGCATCAATCCGCCCGGCTTCGTGGCCCAGGTGGTGGCCTTCGCCTTCGGCCTGGCGGCGGCCTCCTTCTTCCCGGCCATCGTGCTCGGCATCTTCTACAAGAAGATGAACAAGGAAGGCGCCATCGCCGGCATGCTGTGCGGCATCACCTTCACCGCCGCCTACATCATCTACTTCAAGTTCATCAACCCGGCGGCCAGCGTCCCCGAAAACTGGTGGTTCGGCATCTCCCCCGAGGGCATCGGTACCCTGGGCATGCTGGTGAACCTGGCGGTATCGCTGGTGGTGGCCAAGCTGACCACCGAGACCCCGAAAGAGGTGCAGGAGCTGGTGGAGAGCATCCGCTTCCCGAAAGGGGCCGGAGCCGCCCACGACCACTGATCCCGAACACCGAGTATGAACAAGGGGCGCCGCGGCGCCCCTTTCGGGTTTATGGCAAGGCCTTCCGTTTTTACTGGCATGGGCCGGGCCAAAGGTCGACGCCGCCGACACGCCGGCCGTACCTCCCGGCTGGCTCGCAACCGCCTTCCCGAGCCGGCGCAAGCCATGGGGACGAGCGTGAAAGCAGGCTTGAAAATGGGTGCGAAACAGGATTTTACTTTCCGTTCACATTTGATTATTGTGGCAGAATAATCAAAAACATAGCGCATCAGGTAAGGATACCCGAGCCGTGCAGAATACAAACAATTACGTGAAAGAACGGCCGGCTGTGGCCGGCGAACTTCATCTCCTGGAGCACAGGATCCATTTCAAGAGCCAGCTGTTGCAGCATGTGTTCGACCATGCGATGGAGTCCATCATGGTCACGGATGCCGAGGGCGTGATAGAGCGGGTCAACACCGCCTTTACCCGGATCACCGGCTACAGTGCCGAGGAGGCCATCGGCCAGACTCCGCGGCTGGTGCAGTCCGCCCGGCACGATCCCGATTTTTACCGGCATATGTGGCAGCAACTGCTGCTGACCGGCAACTGGAGCGGCCAGATCTGGAATCGCCGCAAGTGCGGCGAGGTCTACCTGCAATGGCTCAGCATCAACACCCTGACCGACGATCGGGGCCGGATCACCCACAGGGTGGCCATCGGCCATGATTTGAGTTCCTTCAAAACCACCCAGAGCGAACGTACCCTCTTCACCTTCAAGGATCCCCTGACCCAGCTGGGCAACCGGCAACTGCTCACCAGCCGGCTGGATCAGGCCCTGGCCGAAGCCCAGCGCAACAAGATCCGGGTCGGGCTCATGGTGCTCGATATCGGCCGGCTCAAGCCGGTCAACGAACAACTGGGGCTGACCTGGGGCGACGATGTGCTGCGCCAGCAGGCCCGTACCCTGCAGGCGGCCATCGACGAGGCGGACACCCTGGTGCGGCTGCAGGGGGACATGTTCGCGGTGCTGCGCCACAGCAAGGCGGAGGATGCCACCATGGCGCAACTGGCCGACAAGCTGCTGGGCCTGCTGGCGCAGCCTATCGTGCTGGCGGATCAGAATATCGTCAGCCTGCAGCCGAGCATCGGTATCGCCGTGTTTCCGCGCGACGCCAAGGACAAGGAGAGCCTGCTGCAGGCGGCGGAGTACGCCCATGCCATGGCCAAGCGGCACGGGCGCAACCGCTTCCAGTTCGTCGACCAGCGCCAGCACGAGCTGCATCACCGGGAGCTGGTGATAGAGCACAGCCTCAACCATGTGCTGAACACAGGGGAGGGCGAGGGGCTGAGCCTGCACTACCAGCCGCAGATCTGCCTGGGCAGCGACCAGCTCTGTGGCCTGGAGGCGCTGTTGCGCTGGTGCCATCCTACCCTGGGCACCTTGTCGCCGGCGGAGTTCATTCCGGTGGCGGAGCAGAGCGGCCTGTCGGTGCGGCTGGATCGTTGGGTGATAGCGCGTGTCTGCGAGCAGGTGGCCGAGTGGCAGCAAGGCTGCCCGGCGCTGCCGGTGGTGTCGGTCAACCTCGGCGCCCAGCAGTTCAGCCAGCCCGATTTCGCCGACTGGCTGCAGGCCTGCGTGACGCGCGCCGGCATCCAGCCCCGGCAACTGAAGCTGGAAGTGACCGAAACCACCATGATGGAACACAAGGAATCCTGCGTGGCCATGCTGGGGCGGTTGCGGCAGCTGGGTTTTCGCATTTCCCTCGACGACTTCGGCACCGGTTATTCGGCGCTTTCCTGCCTGCACCAGTTTCCCCTGGACGAGCTGAAAATCGATCGTAGCTTCATGGTGGAGGCGAGCCAGAACGAACGGGCCTATATCCTGTTGGAGACCATCGTCGGCCTGGCCCGGCAGTTGTCGCTGAGCCTGGTGGTGGAAGGGGTGGAGCAGGAGGACCAACTGGCCCTGCTGGCCGGTTTCGGCGCCCTGACGGTGCAGGGCTACTACTATTACCGGCCGCTGCCGGCGGAAGAGGCCCGGCGCCTGCTTGAGGGCGGGCGCCGTTGAGCGGCTGGCCTCAGCCGGCCAGCCGGCTCTGTACCGCTCCCTGCCTGCTTTGCAGGTACTGGTGCAGCCGTGCCTGCTCCGCTTCCGTCAGATACAGGCCCAGCTTGCTGCGGCGCCAGATGATGTCTTCCACTGTCCTGGCCCATTCGTACTCCACCAGGTAATCCACTTCCTTCCGGGTGAGGGTGGCACCGAAGGATTCGCCCAGATCCGCGAGGTCCTGGCAGCCGTCCAGGAAATGGTGGCAGAGGTTGCCGTAGGTGCGCACAAACCGCCTGATCATGGCCTCGGGCAACCAGGGGAACTGCCGCCGTAAGGCCGCGGCCAGGCTGTCGTGATCCTCGAAGTTGCCGCCGGGCAGCACTGCCGTTTTGGTCCAGGGCTCCCTGGCCTGGGGGAAAAAACGACAGATGGCGCTGGTGGCGGCCTCCGCCAGCTTGCGGTAGGTGGTGATCTTGCCGCCGAACACCGACAGCAGCGGCGCCTCGCCTTTGGGGGCATCGACCTCGAAGGCATAGTCCCGGGAGGCCTTCTGCGCCTGGCCGTGCTCGTCGTCCATCAGCGGTCGTACCCCCGAATAGGTCCATACCACGTCCGCCGCGTTTATCTTGCGCTTGAAGTGGGCATTGACCACGGCACACAGGTACTCCACCTCTTCATCGCTGATGCGCGCCTCGGACGGGTTGCCCTGGTAATCCACGTCCGTGGTGCCGATCAGGGAGAAGTTGTCCTCGTAGGGGATCACGAACACGATGCGGTTGTCTTCGTTCTGCAGGATATAGGCCTCGGGCTCGTCGTGCAGTTTCGGCACTATGATATGGCTGCCCTTGACCAGGCGGATCTGCTTGGGTGCCTCGAGGGTCATGGCCTCGTCGAACAATTTGCTGGCCCAGGGGCCGGCCGCGTTCACCAGGGCGCGGCAGCGGTAGCGCTGCTGCCGGCCGGTGTCGACCTCCTGCAGGGTCACCAGCCAGAGGCCGTCCTGCCGCTCGGCACGCACGCAGCGGGTGCGGGCTTTGATGTCGGCGCCGCTCTGGCGGGCGGCCATGGCGCAAAGCACCACCAGGCGGGCGTCGTCGACCCAGCCATCGGAATACTCGAAGCCCTTGGCGATGTCGCTCACCAGCGGGCTGTTTTCGCCAAAACGGATGCCGTTGGAGCCGGGCAGCAATTCCCGCTTGGCCAGGTGATCGTAGAGGAAGAGGCCGATGCGGATCATCCAGGCCGGGCGCAGGTGCGGGCGGTGGGGCAGGCGGAAGCGCAGCGGCCACATGATGTGGGGGGCGTTGCGCAACAGGGATTCCCGCTCGGCCAGGGCTTCCTTCACCAGCCGGAACTCGTAGTGTTCCAGGTAGCGCAGGCCGCCGTGGATCAGCTTGCTGCTGTTGGAGGAGGTGGCCGAGGCCAGATCGTTCATCTCGCACAGCACCACGCTCAGTCCCCGGCCGGCGGCGTCCATGGCGATGCCGGTGCCGTTGACGCCGCCACCGATAACCATCAGATCATGAATGGTGTGCTCAGCCGTCATGCTTCTCTTCTCCTTCAGGGAAGCCAACACCGGAGCGTGGCGTCCCTGTGCCTTGGGGGTGGGGGTCATAGTCAGTCACCATAGTTGGATTATAATCTTCGTAAAAGAAAATAACCAACCATGAAACAAACATCAAGCAACATTTTGGTTCATTTTGTATTTTTTTTAACTAATGTGCGCATTTTTGCCGGGCTGAAATGTTCGTATGGTGATGGTTCTGTGTTGCTGACCCAAAGGTTCCGCCGACATCTCCGGATGGGCCGCCCGCGCCACCCGTCTTCTTGTGTCCTTTCGCGTCGGCCGCGTCGCTCCCGCGCCGGCTGTGCATTTGGGCATTGAACGAGTACAATCGGGCGATAGAAGTCTTATCCATTACAGGGAGTTACCGCGTGAAACAAACCCTGCGTCATCAACAGATCCTGGAATTGCTCAAGCAGAAAGGCTTTGCCAGCACCGAGGATCTGGTTGCCCAGTTTGACGTGAGCCCGCAGACCATCCGCCGGGATCTGAACGACCTGGCCGAGCACAACCGCATCCGCCGCCACCATGGCGGCGCCTCGCTGATGTCGAGCACGGTCAACGCCGCCTACGACTCCCGCAAGGTGATGTACGCCAGGGAGAAGGAGAGTATCGGGCGGGCCATCGCCGCCGAGATCCCGGACGGCGCCTCCCTGTTCATCGACATCGGCACCACCACCGAGGCGGTGGCCAGGGCGCTGCTCGACCACCAGGAACTCCGGGTGATCACCAACAACATCCACGTGGCCAGCATCCTCAGCCAGAAGGAAGACTTTACCGTGATCATCGCCGGCGGCGAGGTGCGCAACCGGGACGGCGGCATCGTCGGCGAGGCGACCCGCGACTTCGTGCAGCAGTTTCGTACCGACTACGGCATCATCGGCATTTCCGGCATCGACGGCGACGGCTCCCTGCTCGAATTCGACTACCACGAGGTGCGCATCGCCCAGGCCATCATCAACAACAGCCGGCAGGTATTCCTGGCCGCCGATCACAGCAAGTTCGGCCGCAACGCCATGGTCAACCTGGGCCATATCAGCCAGATCACCGCCCTCTTTACCGATGCCCCACCGCCGGCCTCGCTGCAGAAGATCATGGAAGAGCACCAGGTCGCCTGCCATATCGCCCACTGAGCGAACCGATTAAAGGGAAAGGGCGCCTTGCGGCGCCCTTGGTATTTTCGCTTTCGCTCAGTGCTCGACCCAGTCCAGGGAGCGGGCCACCGCCTTCTGCCAGCCCCGGTATAGGGTGGCGCGGGTGTCCTTGTCCATCTGCGGCTTGAACTCCTTGTCGACCGCGAACTTGTCGGCCAGCTCGTCGGTGCTCTGCCAGACTCCCACCGCCAGGCCGGCGAGGAAGGCCGCGCCCATGGCGGTGGTTTCGGTCTGCCGGGGGCGCACCACCCTGGCGTTGGTGATATCCGACTGGAACTGCATCAGGAAGTCGTTGGCCACGGCGCCGCCGTCCACCTTGAGCGCGGCCAGCTTGAGGCCGGAATCTTCCTGCATGGCCTCCAGCACGTCCCGGCTCTGGTAGGCCACCGCCTCCAGCGCCGCCCGGATGATATGGTTGCGGTTCACGCCCCGGGTCAGGCCCACCAGGGTGCCGCGGGCATAAGGGTCCCAGTAGGGGGCGCCCAGGCCGACGAAGGCCGGCACCAGGTAGACGCCGTTGCTGTCCTTCACCTTTTCGGCGAAGTAACCGGTGTCGTCCGCCTCGCGAATAAGGCCCAGTTCGTCCCGCAGCCACTGGATGGTGGCGCCGCCCATGAACACCGAGCCTTCCAGCGCGTAGTTGACCTCGCCCTTGGCGCCCACCGCCAGGGTGGTGAGCAGGCCGTGGCTGGAGCTGACCTTTTGCTCGCCGGTGTTCATCAGCAGGAAGCAGCCGGTGCCGTAGGTGTTCTTGGCCATGCCCTTGGTGAAGCACAGCTGGCCGAACAGGGCCGCCTGCTGGTCGCCGGCGATACCGGCGATGGGAATGCGGGTGCCGCCCTTGCCGCCGATATTGGTCTTGCCGTACACCTCGCTGGAGGGGCGCACCTCGGGCAGCATCGACTCGGGGATGCCCATTTCATCCAGCAGTTTCTGATCCCATTCCAGGCTGTTGATATTGAACAGCATGGTGCGCGAGGCGTTGGTGTAGTCGGTGACGTGCACCCGGCCGTCGGTCAGTTTCCAGATAAGCCAGGTGTCCACGGTGCCGAACAGCAGCTCGCCGTTGTTGGCCTTCTCCCGGGCGCCTTCGACGTTGTCCAGTATCCACTTGAGCTTGGTGCCGGAGAAATAGGCGTCGAGCACCAGGCCGGTGTTGTCGCGGATATAGTCGGTCAGGCCGCGCGCTTTCAGCTGCTCGCAGATGTCGGCGGTGCGGCGGCACTGCCAGACGATGGCGTTGTAGACCGGCTTGCCGGTGCTCTTTTCCCACACCACCGTGGTTTCCCGCTGGTTGGTGATGCCGATGGCGGCAATCTGATCCGGGCTGATGCCGGTCTTGGCCAGTACCTCGGTCAGGGTGGAGCGCTGGCTGGCCCAGATCTCCATGGGATCATGCTCGACCCAGCCCGCCTGGGGATAGATCTGGCCGAACTCCCGCTGGGCCACGCCCTGGATGGCGGCATTCTCGTCGAAGATGATGGCGCGGGACGAGGTGGTACCCTGATCCAGGGCGACGACATACTGCTTTGCTTGGGACATCTGTGGTTCTCCTTGTCGAATCCGTATCAAGTTCTGGCTCAGGCCGTGGCCTTGCGCTCCTGGGCGGTGTTTTGTTCGGCGGTGTCGCCGGCGTCGGCTTCGGCCCTGGCCGCCGGCAGGAAGCGGGCGATGGCGTTATCGTACAGCCAGGCACCCAGGCAGGCACCCACCACCGGGCCCAGGATGGGCACCCAGAAATAGGGGTTGTCCCGCCCGCCGGTGAGGGCCAGGTCACCCCAGCCGGCCAGCCAGGCGAACAGCTTGGGGCCGAAGTCCCGCGCCGGGTTCATGGCAAAGCCGGTGAGCGGGCCGGTGGCGGCGCCGATCACCGCGATCAGCAGGCCGATCAGCAGGGCCGCGGCCATGCCCTTGGGACCGCCGTTGCGATCGTCCACCAGGGCCAGTATCGCCATCATCAGCACGGCGGTGATCACCAGCTCCACCATAAAGGCATGTCCATTGGACAACAGGCTGTGGGGATAGGTCGAGAAAATGCCGGCCAGGGCCAGGCTCTCCTGGCTGCCCCTGAGCACGCCCGCCGCCTGCTCCCACTCGATAAACAGCGGCTGGTAGAGGCTGTAGACCAGGGCGGCGGCCGAGAAGGCGCCCGCCAGTTGCGCGCCTATATAAGGCAGCACCTTGCGTTTGTCGAAGCCCCGGAACAGGGTCAGGGCCAGGGTGACCGCCGGGTTGATATGAGCACCGGACACGCCGCCCGCCACATAGATGGCGATGGCCACGCCCACCCCCCAGCTGATGCTGATTTCCCAGAGTCCGAAGCTGGCATTGGCCACCACCAGGGCGGCAACACAGCCGGCACCAAAGAAGATCAGCAATCCGGTGCCGATAAACTCCGCAAGGCATTCTCCGAACAGGGTGTTTGGTCGTTTGATAGACATTTTCCTACTCCATTGTGTGTGTACAGTCATCCTGCCACTCGAATTCTGGGTTATTTGTTCGTATTCGAAAACATTGTGTTAGCAAATTTGTGTTCTTGATCACTTATTTTTGACCTTTCGCCTTCGTTGTGACACATGGCTATCACTTATTGCGTACTGCTGACAGTGCGGATGATTCTCTTTTGAGGCCTTGTTTTGGCCATCAGGTGACGCTTATCGGCTATTTGTCGTCGCTCCCGGGCTTGAGCCCCGATAAAGGGCTGCCAGTTTTTACTTGTCTTTTACGGTCACGAATGTATTTTTATGCTCGAATGCGATCGTTTGGGTGTGGGTTCCACCCATGCCGGTGGGGGAAGGCGATCTTTGGCCGGGCGGATGCCCGGCATTTTTTTAGTCAAACGACAAGGAGGCCGTGATGCCACTCAGGCTTAAAACCCGTTACAACCTGCTGCTCCTGCTGTTTATGGCCGGGGTATTGCTGCTGACCATCGCCGGGCTGCGCTGGCTGCTCGCCCCCAGGCTGATGGCCATGGAAAGCGAGCTGGTCCGCCACGAGCTGGTGCTGATAGGAGAGGAGATACAGCGGGAACTGGCCCAGGTGCAGGCCCAGCAGCGGGCCATCACCCAACTGGTGCCCGGGCTTGCCAGCGAGCAGATCGATGCCCAGTTGCCTAGCCTGCTCGATCAGTACGGCGAGCCCAAGGTGTTCGGCGGCGGCATCTGGCCCCTGCCCCGGGCGAGAACGCCGGATCGGGACAGGCACAGCAGCTTCTATCATCGCGCCGAGGGAGGGCAGCTGGTGGTCAACCGCTACTGGAACTCCGCCGAAGCCCCTGCCTACTACCGGCAGCCCTGGTACCGGAACGGGCGCGAGGCGCCCCGGGGGCAGTGCGCCTGGGCCAAGGCCTATCGGGACGGGGCCAGCGCCGAACCGCGCACCAACTGCGCCATGGGCATCTACCGGGACGGTGCCCTCTACGGGGTCGCCACCCTGGACGTGACCCTGGGCTTTTTCAACGAACTGGTGCGCCGCAGCGAGGCGCGCATCGGCGGCCAGGTGCTGATCCTGGAGCGGGACGGAACCCTGGTGAGCAACACCTCCGCCATGGCGGGAGAGGTGGTGCTGAGCACGGTGGCCGAGCAGGCCGAGCGTGCCGATATCGCCCGCCGGCTGGCGGCGCTGGATCTGGACCGGGCGGAGCCGATGCGGCTGGCATACCAGGGCGCCGGGGGCGAGGCCCTGACCCTGCTGCTCGAGCCCATTTCCGGCACGCCCTGGTTGATGGCGGCCAGCCTGCCCTCGACCGGGCTGCAACAGCAGAGCCAGGCCATGGTGCGGTTGCTGCTGGGCCTGCAACTCCCGGCCCTGCTGTTGCTGCTGCTGGTGGCGGCGCTGGCGTTACATCGGCTGATGAACCGCCTGATGATGCTCAAGGCCGGCATCGACCGGCTGTCCGCCGGGGAGGCGGACTTGAGCCGTCGCCTGGCCCTGGGCCGGGGGGACGAGATCGACGACATCGGCGACTCGGTCAACCGTTTCATGGCCTATCTGCAGCAGATGGTCGCCCGCCTGGGCGAGGCCAGCGGCGATATCCGCCAGGCCCTGCAGCAACTGGGTGAAGGGGCCCGGCGCAGCGGCGAGGTGCTCGATGCCCACGCCCGGGAAACGGAGCAGGTGGTGGCCGCCGTCAACCAGATGAGCGCCAGCGCCGACGAGGTGGCCGGCAGCGCCCGGGACAGCGCCGGCTTTATCCGCGAGGTCAACCGTCAGGCGCGCTCATCCCGGGCCCTGGTCCAGCAGGCCTCGGCGGCGGTGGCGGCGCTGCAGGAGGAAGTAGAGGGCACCAGCGGCCAGGTGGCGCAGATGCGCGAGGCGGTGCAGCAGATCACCCCTATCCTCGACAGCATCGCCGGTATCGCCGAGCAGACCAACCTGCTGGCGCTTAACGCCGCCATCGAGGCGGCCCGGGCCGGTGAGCAGGGACGGGGATTCGCGGTGGTGGCGGAGGAAGTGCGGGCCCTGGCG
>NZ_NMUO01000102.1 GCF_002237365.1 Zobellella denitrificans | reverse complement strand
CGGCTCAGGCGCCGGCTCAGCGGCTCGGCATCGTCCAGGCGCAGCGGCGCCTGGACTTCCAGAGCCAGCTGCAGGGCGTCCTGCAACAACAGGTGCAGCCAGTGCAACCGCGCCGGCCGCTCCAGCAGGGCCGACTGCAAGGCCGCTGTCCCCGGCCCCGGCTGCCCGGCTAGGGCGACAAACTGTTCGAGCAACTGCTGCCGTTGTCGATCCTCGCCCCGGGCCAGGTAGTCCCGGGTATGCAGGGGCGACCCCTGGTTCAGATTGAGCGCGGCCTGGCTGCCCGCCAGGCCTTCACCGGCCAGCCAGTCGAGTACCATGGCGGGAGCCGGCAACGGCAACAGCCACTGCTGGCAGCGGCTGCGAATGGTCGGCAGCAGCCGCTCCGGCCGGGAGCTGGTCAGCACCAGGGTCGCCTCCCCCGCCGGCTCTTCCAGGGTCTTGAGCAAGGCGTTGGCGGCGGCTTCGGTCATCCTCTCGGCCCCGATGATCACCGCCACCTTGCCGTGGCCCAGCCGGGCGCTTTCGGCCAGCACCTGGCCGAGCCCGCGGATCGCGTCGATACCTATGCTGCGTTCCTCGCCGCCGATCACATGGAGATCCGGGTGGCTGCCGGCGGCATGGAGCCGGCAGGCATGGCAGTGTTCACAGGGGGCAACATCAGTATGTTGGCATAACAAAGCGCGAGACAATTCCTTCGCCAGTTCCCCCTTGCCCATGCCCTCCCCGCCTTTCAGCAACAGGGCATGCCCCAGTTGCCCGCTCCGCACCAGCGCCTGCAACTGCAGAAACGGCGCACTCAGCCAAGGGTACACAGGCGTCGCTCCAGGCAGGCCAGCACCGCGGCCTTGACCTCGTCCGGGCTGCGGCTGGCGTCGATCAACTCGCAACGCGGGTCTGCCAACACCAGCTCCAGGTAGCGCTCGCGGGTGCGTTCAAAAAAGCCGAGTTGCTCCCGCTCTATGCGATCCAGCTCGCCCCGGGCGCGGGCGCGGCTCAGACCCAGGGCCGGGTCGATGTCCAGGTAAAGGGTCAGGTCCGGGGCAAAATCCCCCAGCACCGCCTCCTTGATCTGGCGGATCAGGCGGGCCTCGATGCCGCGCCCTCCCCCCTGGTAGGCCTGGGAAGAAAGATCGTGCCGGTCCCCCACCACCCAGGTGCCGGCGGCCAGGGCCGGCTGGATGCGGTTCTTCACCAGTTGCACCCGGGCGGCGTACATCAGCAGCAGCTCGGCCTCCATGGTCAGGGGCTCGTCGTGCACTTCCTTCACCAGGGCGCGCATCTTCTCCGCCAACGGCGTACCGCCCGGCTCGCGGGTGGTGATCACGGTGCAGCCCCGGGCCTGCAGCCAGGCCACCACATGGTGCTGGACCGTGCTCTTGCCGGCCCCTTCCAGCCCTTCGATCACGATAAAGCGGCTCATGCGGTCACCTTTTCAGAATGTAGCGGCGCACGGCGCTGTTGTGTTCGCGCAATGTCCGGGAAAAATAGTGCCGGCCCTCGCCCATGGCCACAAAATAGTAATAGTCGCTCTCCACCGGCTGCAGGGTGGCGATGATGGCCTCCTTGCTCGGCATGGCGATGGGGGTGGGCGGCAGGCCGTCTATCATATAGGTGTTGTAGGGCGTATGGGTCTGCAGATCCCGCTTGCGGATATTGCCATCGAAGCTGTCGCCCATGCCGTAGATGACGGTGGGGTCGGTCTGCAATCGCATACCATTGCGCAGCCGGTTGACGAACACCGAGGCGATCAGCGGCCGCTCCTCGGCGATACCGGTTTCCTTTTCGATGATCGAGGCCAGGATCAGCGCCTCGTAAGGGCTGTTGATGGGCAAGCCGTCCGCCCTCGCCTCCCAGGCTTCATCCAGAAAGCGGTGCATCTCCTGGTGGGCCCGCTGCAGAATGGACAGATCCGTATCCCCCGGGGTGTAGCTGTAGGTTTCCGGCAGGAAAAGGCCCTCCAGCTGTGGCTGCTCCACGCCCAGCCGGGCCGCCAGCTCGCTTTCCGACAGGCCGTCCAGTTCCACCTCCAGGTATTCCGCCTCCGCCAGCCGCTGTCGCCAGTCGGCCAGGCGCAACCCTTCCACCAGGGTGACCCGCAGGTGGTAGACGTCACCGTTGACGAACTTCATCAGGGCATCGCGCAGCCGGGTACCGGGTTCGAGCCGGTAGGTGCCCTGGCGTACCGCCGCCAGCTCGGGATGAAAGCGCAGCCACAGCCGGCGGTGCAGTTCGGATACCGGCTCCGGGCTCAGGCGGTTGATGAGGTGGAAGGTAGTTTCGCCCCGGGCCACCACGAACAGGGGCTCGGAGGACTCGGCGATCACCATCTGCTCCAGCTTCTGCCACTGGCTGAAACCGTAAATGCCAACACCTGTCAGCGCCAGGGTCAGCACCAGCATCAGCCGCCCCAGCCATTTAATCAGTCTGTTCATACGCTTGCTGTAATTCTCTTGCCACAGTAAAAGAAGAGGTCGTCCAATGTTCCCCGAGGGCGGTGACCGGCACCACCCCCATCAGGGCGTTGGTCAGCCAGATTTCGTCGGCGGCCAGCAGGGACGGCAGCTCCTCGTCCACCAGCGTCAGCCGCTCCCCCAGGTGCTCCCGGCACCAGGCGCGCAACGTGCCGCAAACGCCGCCACTCGACAGATCCGGCGTGAAAATCCGCGCGCCAAGGCGCCAGAACAGGTTGGCGGTCACCGCTTCCCGTACCCGGCCGCCGGCGTCGAGCACCACCCCCTCCGGCCAGCCCCGCCGCTCCAGCTCGGCCTTGAGCAGCACCTGCTCCAGCCGGTTGAGGGTCTTGAGTCCCGCCAGCAAGGGGCTGCTGCCCAGGCGACCGTCGCACAGGCCGATGGCCAGTCCCTGCTCCCGCCAGCCGTAGTAATGGCCGGGAAAGGGGGAACTGTTCAACACCAGGGTCGGCTCGCCGCAACCGTCGATGCCATAGCCCCGGGCACCGGGCCCCCGCAGCAGGCTGATGCGCAGCACCTGATCGGAGCCGTCCAGCACGGCCTCGGCCTGCTCCCGCAACCAGGACCAGTCCGGCTCCACCATATGCAGGCGGCGGCAGGCCTCCTGCAACCGCGCCTGGTGATAACGCCAGTGGCGCAGCCGGCCGGTTTGTGCATGGAGGGTGGTGAAGTGTCCGTCACCCAGTTGCCAGCCCCGGGACAATGCCGGCAGCGGCTCGCCGGGTGTGATGATCGTCTGCATGATGTCCGAATAAAAAAGCCCGGCACGGAGGCCGGGCTGATGTTGGCCAAAGGGCCATTATATGCGTTTGAAAATCAATGAGCCATTGGTACCGCCAAAACCGAAGGAGTTGGACAGCGCATACTCGAACTGGCCGGACTTGGCGGTGTGGGCCACCAGATCCAGATCGCACTCATCATCCGGGTTGTCCAGGTTGATGGTGGGCGGCGCTATCTGATCCTGCAGGGCCAGTACGGTAACGATGGCTTCCACCGCGCCGGCGGCACCCAGCAGGTGTCCGGTCATGGACTTGGTGGAGCTGACCATCAGCCGGTAGGCGTGGTCGCCGAACACCTTCTTCACCGCCTTCAGTTCGGCCACGTCTCCCAGGGGGGTGGAGGTGCCGTGGGCGTTGATGTATCCGATGGCCTCGGGGGCGATGCCGGCATCGCGGATGGCGTTGACCATGGCGCTGGCGGCCCCGCTGCCGTCATCGGGCGGCGCCGTCATATGGTGGGCGTCGCCGCTCATGCCGAAACCGACCAGCTCGGCGTAGATCCTGGCACCGCGCGCCTTGGCGTGCTCGTACTCTTCGAGCATCATCACGCCGGCGCCGTCGCCCAGCACGAAGCCGTCCCGCTCCTTGTCCCAGGGGCGGCTGGCCTTCTGGGGGGCATCGTTGCGGGTGGACAGGGCGCGGGCCGCGGCGAAGCCACCCATGCCCATGGGGGTGGAGGCTTTCTCGGTGCCGCCGGCCAGCATGGCGTCCGCGTCACCGTAGGCGATCATCCGCGCCGCCAGGCCGATGCTGTGGGTGCCCGTGGTACAGGCGGTGGTGGCGGCGATGTTGGGGCCGCGCAGCCCTTTCATGATGGACAGGTGGCCGGACACCATGTTGATGATGGTGGACGGCACGAAGAAAGGACTCAGCTTGCGGGGACCGCTGGCGATCAGGTTGCTGTGGTTCTGTTCGATAAGCCCCAGGCCACCGATGCCGGAGCCGATGGAGACGCCAACGCGATCCGCATTGGCGTCGGTGATTTCAAGACCGGAGTCGGTCATTGCCTGCAAACCGGCCGCCACCCCGTACTGGATGAACAAGTCCATCTTGCGGGCTTCTTTCTTGGCGATGCCGTGCGCTTCGGGATCGAAGTCCTTGACCAGGCCAGCGAATTTGGTGCTGTAATCGGTAGTATCAAAGTGCTCGATGTTGGTGATGCCGCTTTGACCTGCCAGCAGGGCCTGCCAGCTGGCATCGACCGAGTTTCCGACAGGAGAGAGCATACCGAGGCCAGTCACCACGACTCTGCGTTTGGACACAGGAGCGTCTCCGAATGGGTTAAAACGGGGAAAAGAACCGAAGCGGCGGCTGCCACTCCGGTACAGGTTTGTTATTCCTGATTGGCGTTGATGTAATCAATCGCGGCTTGAACGGTGGTGATCTTTTCCGCTTCTTCGTCAGGAATCTCGGTGTCGAACTCTTCTTCCAGAGCCATTACCAGTTCAACGGTGTCCAGGGAATCCGCGCCCAGATCATCAACGAAAGAGGCTTCGGGTTTGACTTCTTCTTCCTTAACGCCCAGTTGCTCAACAATGATTTTCTTTACGCGTTCTTCGATGTTGCTCATGACCAGTATTTTCCTTTAGAAATACGCAAGTGCGTGTCGTTGCGGTAGTGTATTAAATTGACCGTAGTTTGCAAGCCTATTTGAGGCTGGTCTAACCAGAATTCATGCTAAAAATGCAGCAATTTCCGTCAAATAGGCACTAACTGCCGGGATTTTCATCATACCATGTACATGCCGCCGTTAACGTGCAGCGTTTCGCCGGTGATGTAGCCGGCGTCTTCCGACGCTAAAAAGGCAACGGCGGAGGCAATTTCTTTCGGGTCGCCCAGACGTTGTGCCGGAACCTGTGACAAGATAGCGGCTCGTTGCTCGTCATTCAATGCGCGCGTCATGTCAGTTTCAATAAATCCGGGAGCTACCACATTTACGGTGATGCCGCGGGAGGCCACTTCCCGGCCCAGGGACTTGCTGAAGCCGATGAGGCCGGCCTTGGCGGCGGCATAGTTGGCCTGACCGGCATTGCCCATGGTGCCCACGACGGAGCCGATGGTGATGATGCGGCCGAAGCGCTTTTTCATCATGGCGCGCAACACCGCCTTGGACAGACGGAACACCGAGGTCAGGTTGGTGTCCAGGATGTCCTGCCATTCCTCGTCCTTCATCCGCATCATCAGGTTGTCGCGGGTGATGCCGGCGTTGTTGACCAGGATGTCGATGTCGCCGTAACGCTGCTTGATGGTGTCCAGCAGCTGGTTCATGGACTCCGCATCGGTGACGTTCAGTACCAGGCCGGTGCCGTTTTCGCCCAGGTAGGCGCTGATCGCCTCGGCGCCCTTGTCGCTGGTGGCGGTGCCGATCACGGTGGCACCCCGTTCGGCGAACAGCTCGGCGGTGGCCCGGCCGATGCCCCGGCTGGCCCCGGTGACCAGCACCACTTTACCGGAAAAACTCATAATGACTCCTTTAACCGTGGGGAGGATGGTGGCGAAAAACACGCCGACTCGCCGTAGACCCATCCCTGGGGGCTCGACGGCGCCATCCATGGCGCCAACGGTCGGCTTAGTTTCTCTCCACCATCCTTTATCGCATTACGTCGCTTGCAGGAGCCGGGAAAGCCCGTCTCCGTACCTCATTAACCCTTGACGGCGGCCAGCGCCTGCTCCAGGCCGGCGTCGTCGTTCACCGCCAGGCCCTCGACCCGCTTGTCGATGCGCTTGGCCAGGCCGGTCAGCACCTTGCCCGGGCCCACTTCCAGCGCCAGGGTCACACCCTGCCCGGCCATGGCCTCCACCGTTTCGGTCCAGCGCACCGGGCTGTACAGCTGGCGCACCAGGGCATCCTTGATGGCGGCGGGATCGGTCTCGGCCCGGACGTCGACGTTGTTGATCACGGGCACGGCCGGCGCATTGAAGTTCATCCCGGCCAGGGTCTCGGCCAGCTTTTCGGCGGCCGGACGCATCAGGGCGCAGTGGGAAGGCACGCTCACCGGCAGCGGCAGGGCGCGCTTGGCACCGCTTTCCTTCATCAGCGCGTTGGCCCGCTCCACCGCCGCCTTGTGGCCGGCGATCACCACCTGCCCCGGGGAGTTGAAGTTGACCGCCGACACCACCTCGCCCTGCTCCGCCTGGGCGCAGTTGGCGATGATGGTGTCGTTGTCCAGCCCGATGATGGCGGACATGGCGCCGGTGCCTTCGGGCACGGCATCCTGCATCAGTTGGCCGCGCAACTCCACCAGCCTGACGCCGTCGGCCAGCGACAGCACGCCGGCGCAAACCAGGGCGGAGTACTCGCCCAGGCTGTGGCCGGCCATCACCGCAGGCTGTGCCCCGCCCTGCTGCTGCCACAGCCGCCACAGGGCGACGGAGGCGGTCAGCAGCGCCGGCTGGGTGCGCCAGGTCTTGTTCAGCTCTTCCGCCGGGCCGTTCAGCACCAGCTCGGCCAGATCGTAACCCAGGGCCCGGGAGGCCTCGGCGAAGGTCTGTTTGACGATATCATGCTCGGCCAGCACGCCCGCGAGCATGCCCACCGCCTGGGATCCCTGTCCGGGAAAGGTAATGGCAAAAGTCATGGTGTTTCCTTCTTTAATAACGAACCAGGGCCGAGCCCCAGGCAAAACCACCGCCGAAGGCTTCCAGCAACACCAGGTGACCGCGCTGGATGCGGCCGTCGCGCACCCCTTCGTCGAGGGCGATGGGCACGCTGGCGGCGGAAGTGTTGCCGTGCTTGTCGAGGGTCAGGATCACCCGCTCGAGCGGCATATTCAACTTGCGGGCGGTGGCGTTGATAATGCGGTAATTGGCCTGGTGCGGCACCAGCCAGTCCAGTTCGGACTTGTCGATGCCGTTGGCCTCCAGGGTCTGCACCACGATGTCGCTCAGCCGCGACACCGCCACCTTGAACACCTCGTTGCCCTTCATGTGCATGTAGGCGTCCATTTCGCTGCCGGTCACCCCGCGCTGGCGCTGGGGCAGTTTCAGCAGTTCGCCATAGGCGCCGTCGGCATGCAGGTGGGTGGAGAGGATGCCGGGCTCCTCGCTGGCCCCCAGCACCACGGCGCCGGCGCCATCGCCGAAGAGGATGATGGTCGAACGATCGTCCGGGGCACACATGCGCGACAGCGCATCGGCGCCGATCACCAGCACGTGGCGCGCCTGGCCGTTGCGGATAAACTGATCGGCCACGCTCAGGGCATAACTGAAACCGGCACAGGCGGCGGCGATGTCGAAGGCCGGGATACCGGGCACTTCCAGCATGGCCTGCACCTCGCAGGCCGCGGCCGGAAAGGCGTTGTCGGCGCTGGTGGTGGCCAGCACTATCATGTCCAGTTGCCGGGCATCGATGCCGGCGGCCTCCAGGGCGCGCAGCGCGGCGCCATAGGACATGGTGGCGATGCTTTCTTCCGCCCCGGCGATGCGCCGCTCACGGATACCGGTGCGCTCGACGATCCAGTCGTCGCTGGTCTCTACCATTTGCTCCAGGTCGGCATTGGTGCGTACCGCCTCTGGCAGGTAGCTGCCAGTTCCCAATATTCTACTGTTCATAGGCGTTATCTTGCGTGACTGCCCTGTGGGGCAGTGTCAAAACGATGCGCGATGCTTGCGGGCAGATCATGTTCGATTTCGGCAACGGCCTGCAAGATCGCATTCAAGAAGGCGGGTGAGCCGGCACTCCCGTGGCTCTTGACCACACTGGCGCGTAATCCTATCAGACTCGCGCCGTTATACTGGTCGGGGTTCAGATGGGAAAGCCGCCTTTTTAACCAAAAAGTCAATATTTTCCATAAGAAGCCGCGCCGCTGGCCCAGCCCCAGCAGCAGGCGGGCCACACCCTCGCTGGTCTTGAGGGCCACGTTGCCGACAAAGCCATCGCAGACGATGACGTCGGTCTTGCCGGCGAAGAGATCGTCCCCTTCCACATAGCCGCAATAGTGCAGGCCGGCCGTGCCCTGCAGCCGCAGGGCGGCCTCGCGCACCACCTCGTTGCCCTTGTTGGCCTCGGCTCCCACGTTGAGCAGGGCGATGCGGGGCCGGTCGATATCGAGGGTATGGCGCGCCGCCTGTTCCCCCATCAGCGCGAACTGGACCAACTGGCCGGCATCGCAACTGACGTTGGCCCCCACGTCCAGCAGCAGGGCGTAGCCGCCGCCGGCTTGCGGCAAACGGGTGATCAGCGCCGGCCGGTCCACGCCCGGCAGGGTGTTGAGCACCTTGACCGCCATGGCCATCAGGGCCCCGGTGTTGCCGGCACTGACGCAGGCCCGGGCCTGTCCCGACGCCAGGGCATCGAGCGCCTTGCGCATGGACGAATCGGTCAGATGGCGCAGGGCGTAGGCCGCCTTGTGCTCATTGCCCACCTGTTGGGAACAGAAATGCACGGTCACCCGGGGATGGGAGTCCAGTCGAAAGCGCTGCAACCAGGGAGAAAGTTCCGCTTCCGGACCGAACAGGACCAGATGAAGGGCGGGCAGAAGCGACAGTGCCTGCGCGGCGGCAGGCACTGTGACAGGGGGGCCGTGATCGCCCCCCATCATATCCAACGCAACGGTCAGCTGCGACAAAAGGCAACCCTTACTTGGCGATTACCTTTTTACCACGATAGAAACCGTCGGCAGTCACGTGGTGACGACGATGGATTTCACCGGTGGTTTGATCCACAGACAGAGCAGCAGTGCTCAGGGCATCGTGTGAACGACGCATACCACGTCTGGAACGGGTTTTACGGTTCTGTTGTACGGCCATTTGACCTCACTCCTAAATCAGTTACTTACGTTTCAATTCTTCCAGAATCGCGAAAGGATTCGGACGTTCCTCGGTGGTGGGGATATCGCCGAAGCTCATATCGTACTTGCCTTCGGCGCAGTGTTCATTTTCATGAACGGGCACCAGGGGCAGGTTGAGGATGAGTTCATCCTCCACGAGCTGAACCAGGTTGATTTCACCAACTTCATCCACTTCGAAAGTGTCGTAGGCTTCCGGCAACTCCGGCGCCTCTGCATCTTCACGCAGGGGCGTGTATGTAAACTCGGACTCTATAGTGGTATCAAACAGCTCATTGCATCTTTGGCACTGGAGCGTCACCTGTGCGCGGGCCTGGCCCGACATCACGCGCAACCCCTGGGCATCTGTACCAAAGCTCAGAGACACGTCAATATCACCATGGATACCTTGGGTCGATTCCGCCAGTCTGGGCATCAGTGCCGCGGCAAAGGCACCTTGATAGTCAAGGCGCTTGAGCGCGCAGCGGACGGGATCAACCTTAATGGGCAACTTTACCTTTTCCATAAGGCGCGCATATTATAGCGACAAGTCACGGGAGTCAAAGGGAAAAACAGGCCGGCCGTCAATAAGGAGTCCTCGATGCGGCCGGGCATGACGGGCGTGCGCCGGCGCACTACAATGGCCCCTGGTTTTTCTTTAATTATGCTCAAATCTGCAGGGTATCCCATGGCCGACCTTATCCTCGCCTCTTCTTCCCCCTACCGCCGGCAGCTGCTGCACAAGCTGGGCCTGGACTTTCGCTGCCAGAGCCCGGACATCGACGAAGCCCCCCTCCCCCACGAACCGGCCGAGGCGCTGGTGCGCCGGCTGGCGGAGCAGAAGGCCCGGGCGGTGGCCGCCGGCTGCCCGCAAGGACTCATCATAGGCTCGGATCAGGTGTGCGTGCGGGACGGCCTTATCCTGGGCAAGCCCGGCACCCGGGAGCGGGCCCGGCAACAGTTGCTGGCCGCCGCCGGCCGCAAGGTGACCTTTTATACCGGCCTGGCCGTGCTGGATGCCGCCAGCGGTGTCCTGCACAGCCTGGTGGAACCCTTTTCGGTGCAGTTTCGGCCCCTGAGCGAAGTCCAGGTGGAGCGCTACCTGGACAGGGAACCGGCCCTCGACTGCGCCGGCGCCTTCAAGTGCGAGGGCCTCGGCATCAGCCTGTTCGAACGGATGGAAGGCCGGGACCCCAACAGCCTGGTCGGCCTGCCGCTGATCGCCCTGGTGGAATTGCTGGGCCGCTTCGGGGTCGAGGTGCCCTGAGCGGGAAGCGGGAAGCGGGAAGCGGGAAGCGGGAAGCGGGAAGCGGGAAGCGGGAAGCGGGAAGCGGGAAGCGGGAAGCGGGAAGCGGGAAGCGGGAAGCGGGAAGCGGGAAGCGGGAAGCGGGAAGCGGGAAGCGGGAAGCGGGAAGCGGGAAGCGGGAAGAAACTCTCGGAACAGAAGCCCGGGTTGTCAAGCAACTCGGGCGGCTTCCGGCTTCAAGCTGATCGCTTACGGCCCTACCTGCCGGACGGTTACAGCCAGCGCGGCAGCTGGCGGATGTCGTCAATCAGGGTTAACGGTGTATGTTGGCATAACTTAACCGAATCATGAACGCCATAGGTAACGCCGATCCTGTCCATGCCGATGGCCTCGGCCATGGCCAGATCGTAACTGGAATCCCCCACCATCACCGCCTGGGCCGGCGTCAGCCGCAGCTCATCCAGGATCTGCTCCAGCATCAGCGGATGGGGCTTGGAGCGGGCCTGGTCCGCCCCGCGCAGGGCATGGAAATAGCGGCCCAGGCCGGTCTCCAGCAGCACCCGGTCCAGCCCCTCCCGGGCCTTGCCGGTGGCTACCGCCAACCGGTAGCCGCTTTGGTGCAGGCCGGCGACGGTGTCGGCGGCGCCCTCGAACAGCGGCGAGGGCGTGCCGTCCGGCTCCAGGTAATGGCGGCGATAAGCCAGCAGCAACGCCTCCGCCTCGTCCTCCGCCAGGGGACCGAACAACAACGGAAAGGCCTGGCGCAGGCTCAGGCCGATGATATCGCGCACCGCCCCCGCCTCGGGCTCCGGCAGCCCGCAGTCAAGCGCCGCCGCCCGCATGCAGGCCACGATACGCGCCACCGAGTCCATCAGGGTGCCGTCCCAGTCGAAGATCACCAGCTGGTACTTCATGCGGGGTCCAGCTTGTCCAGCAAGCGCTGCAGACCGGGCTCCAGGGGCGCTTCCAGGGTCATGGTCTGCTCCAGCCGCGGATGGTAGAAGCGGATGCGGCAGGCGTGGAGGAACAGTCGCTCCAGCCCCAGCTCGCGCATCTTGCCGTCGAACTGGGCATCCCCGTACTTGTCATCGCCGGCGATGGGGTGGCCCGCGTGCAGGCTGTGCACCCGGATCTGGTGAGTACGGCCGGTCACCGGGCTGGCCTCCACCAGGGTCGCCTCCCGGTAGCGCCGGACGATGCGGTAGCGGGTTTCCGAGGGCTTGCCTTCTTTATCTACCCGCACGATACGCTCGCCCGAGGCCAGCACGTTCTTCTTCAGCGGCGCCGTTACCGCCTTCTGGTGCGGCTGCCACTGGCCGCGCACCAGGGCCAGGTAGTGCTTGTCCATGGTCTTGTCGCGCAGCTGTTCATGCAGGCTTTTCAGCATGCTGCGTTTCTTGGCGATCAACAGGATGCCGGAGGTATCCCGGTCGAGCCGGTGCACCAGCTCGAGAAAACGCGCCTCGGGGCGCAGGGCGCGCATGCCCTCGATCACCCCGAAGCTGAGTCCGCTGCCGCCGTGCACGGCGGTGCCCGCCGGCTTGTTCAGCACGATCAGCGCATCATCTTCGTAGAGGATGGCCGTATCCAGCGCCTGTACCTTGTCGAGCCGGGCCGAGGGCAGCGCCTGCTCCCGCTCCGCCACCCGCACCGGCGGCACCCGGATCACATCGCCGGCCAGCAGTTTGTATTCCGGTTTGATGCGCTTCTTGTTAACCCTTACCTCACCCTTGCGCAGAATCCGATAAATCAGGCTTTTGGGAACGCCTTTGAGCTGAGTCCGTAAAAAGTTGTCGATGCGCTGCCCTTCATGCTCAGCCTCTATGGTGAGCAGCCGCACGTTTTGCTGTTCTGGTTTCATGGCCGCCATTCTAACATCAGCCCGGGCGCTTTTGCTGTAAAAATGGCGCCTTGCTAAGGCTGTGGGTAAAGTGTGATAATACATGTGTTTTTCGCGCTTTCCGCAACCGGATGGCGCAGCCTGAATACCCCTGGTTTTCCGTTTGATTCGCGACCTTTGGGCTCCCCCCTTTGACGTGATAGACACCTGAGAATGCGCCTCATGCGTATCCAGCCGGGAGGCTGTACCCATTACGCTAACAGACTCGAGGCCGGTGCCGGTCGGAACCGAATGGCCAATCAGGGGGAATGACAGCACTGTAGCAACAGTCAAAACCTAATAAATAAAGAGAACTCAATGAAGAGAATGCTAATCAACGCAACCCAAGAAGAGGAGTTGCGTGTTGCCCTGGTGGACGGGCAGAAACTCTACGATCTGGATATCGAGAGCCCCGGCCACGAACAGAAAAAAGCCAACATCTACAAAGGCAAGATCACCCGGGTCGAACCCAGCCTGGAAGCCGCCTTCGTCGACTACGGCGCCGAACGCCACGGCTTCCTGCCCCTGAAAGAAATCGCCCGCAACTACTTCCCCTCCGGTTACAGCTACCAAGGCCGTCCCAACATCAAGGAAGTGGTGAAGGAAGGCCAGGAAGTCATCGTCCAGATCGACAAGGAAGAGCGTGGCAACAAGGGCGCGGCCCTGACCACCTTTATCAGCCTGGCGGGCTCCTACCTGGTGCTGATGCCCAACAACCCCCGCGCCGGCGGCATTTCCCGCCGCATCGAGGGTGACGAGCGCACCGAACTGAAAGAAGCCCTGGGGCACCTCAAGCTGCCCGACGGCATGGGTCTTATCGTGCGCACCGCCGGTGTGGGCAAGTCCGGCGAAGAGCTGGAGTGGGACCTGAACGTACTGCAAACCCACTGGGCCGCCATCCAGGAAGCGGCCGAGAGCCGTTCCGCCCCCTTCCTGATCCATCAGGAAAGCAACGTCATCGTCCGCGCCATCCGCGACTACCTGCGCCGGGACATCGGCGAGATCCTGATCGATAACCCTGTGGTGTTCGAACGGGCCAAACAGCATATCCAGCTGGTGCGTCCCGATTTCATCAACAGGGTCAAGCTGTACGAGGGCGAGGTGCCCATGTTCAGCCACTACCAGATCGAGAGCCAGATCGAGTCCGCCTTCCAGCGGGAAGTGCGCCTGCCCTCCGGCGGCAGCATCGTTATCGATCCGACCGAGGCCCTGACCAGCATCGACATCAACTCCTCCCGCGCCACCAAGGGCGGCGATATCGAGGAAACCGCGCTGCAGACCAACCTGGAAGCGGCGGAAGAGATCGCCCGCCAGCTGCGCCTGCGCGACCTGGGCGGCCTGGTGGTGATCGACTTTATCGACATGACCCCGGTGCGCCACCAGCGGGAGGTGGAAAACCGCCTGCGCGACGCCGTGCGCCAGGACCGGGCCCGCATCCAGCTGGGCCGCATCTCCCGCTTTGGCCTGCTGGAAATGTCCCGCCAGCGGCTGCGCCCCTCGCTGGGCGAGTCCAGCACCCACGTCTGCCCCCGCTGCCTGGGCCAGGGCACCATCCGCGACAACGAGTCACTGGCCCTGGCCATACTGCGTTTGATCGAGGAAGAAGCGCTCAAGGACAACACCGGCCAGATCCATGCCCAGGTGCCGGTGGACGTGGCCGCCTACCTGCTCAATGAAAAGCGCAAGTCCATCGCCGGGCTGGAAAACCGCTACAAGGTGGATATCTTCATCATCCCCAACGAGCAGCTGGAAACCCCCCACTTCGACGTAACCCGGGTGCGCACCAACGACGTGGAAGACGTCACCAGTTACGAGTTGAAAACCAGCGTCGACAAGCCGGTATACAGCCCCCGCCAGAACCTGGCCGCGCCCCGCAGCGAGCAGCCTGCGCTGCAGGGCTTTGCCGCCCCGGCGCGGGCGCCGGAGCCCCCCCGCTTGTCCCCTCATCGACGATCCCCTGGCGCCGGCGCTACAGCCGTAGGCTCCGCCAGTACCGCCCCGCGCTCAAAGGAACAATTTGGCAATGTCCGCCGTGGCCCCTTTCCCCACGCTGTCGCCGTGTGCCGACAGC
>NZ_NMUO01000101.1 GCF_002237365.1 Zobellella denitrificans | reverse complement strand
AGGCAATCAGATGTGACGGCGTCCCCGTGGTCCGGGGATTGGTTTAAGAGACACATACCCCCCCCGGCCCCCGCCGGCGTGACCGCCGAGCAGTTCAGCGAGCTGCTGACCGCGGTCAAGGGCGTGGCCGACAAGCAGGGCGCGCTGGAAACCCATTTCTCCGCACTGCTGAAGGAAGTGCCCGGCCAGAACCCCAATCCCGCCCCCGCCGGCGGCGACGTCTATCACCTGGTGTAAGGAGCCGACATGAGCATGATCCTCACCCCCGCCGCCGGCGCCATGCTGAATAAATACTTCAGCCAATTGGCCCAGGGCTACGGCATCGACCTGGGCGCGCTGCAGCGCGGCGAGAAGTTCAGCGTCACCCCGCCGATGGAAACCCGGCTGCGCGCCGCCCTGCTGGAGTCGGCCGACTTCCTGCGCATGATCACCCTGGTCGACGTGGACCAGATCAAGGGCCAGGTGGTCGACGTGGGCATCGGCAGTATCCACACCGGCCGTAAAGCCAATGGCCGCTTCCTGAAAAACGTGGGCGTGGGCGGCCACGGCTATGAGCTGGTGGAAACCGACTCCGGCGCCGTGCTGCCCTGGTCTACCCTCGCCGGCTGGGCCAATGCCGGCAGCGAAGGCGAATTTATGCGCCTGGTGAACGAGTTCATCAACCGCACCTTCGCGCTGGACATGATCCGGGTGGGCTTTAACGGCACCTCGGCCGCCGCCGATACCGACCCGGCGGCCAACCCCCTCGGCCAGGACGTGAACAAGGGCTGGCAGCAGCTGGTGCGCGAGTGGAACGACGGCTCGCAGATCGTGGGCTCGGCCCAGAGCAAGGTGTATTTCGACCCCGACGGTAACGGCGATTACAAGACCCTGGACGCCATGGCCTCGGATCTTATCAACAGCACCATCGACCCGGCGTTTCGCAACGACCCGCGCCTGACCGTGCTGGTGGGGGCCGATCTGGTGGCCGCCGCCCAGGGCCGGCTTTATCAGGAAGCCGACAAGCCCAGCGAGCAGATCCTGGCCCAGCAGCTGGCCACCAGTGTTGCCGGCCGCCGTGCCATCACCCCGCCCTTCTTCCCGGGCAAGCGCATGGTGGTGACCATTCCGGCCAACCTGCACCTTTACACCCAGCGCGGTACCCGCCAGCGCAGCGCGGCCCACAACCAGGACCGCAAGGGCTTCGAGAGCCAGTACTGGCGGATGGAAGGCTACGCCGTGGGCGAGTACCGCGCCTATGCCTCCTTCGACGAGTCCGGGATCGAAATCGCCCCGACGCCGGCGCCGTAAGGGATAAGCCATGAGCACCCCGGCCCAGCGGCATCGTGATCGGCACCGCGCCCTGCAGGCGGCCACCCAGGCCGCCCGCACCGGGCAAGCCGAGGGCGAGCTGGCCCACAGCCTGCACCTGCAACTGCTTGCCCTGGAGCAGGACCAGCAGCGGCTGAAGGCGCTGGACCGCATCGGCGACAAGGTGGCGCTCAAGCGCGAGCTGCTGCCCAAGTACCGCCCCTATGTGGAGCAGTACCTGGCCGGGGACAAGAGCCACCAGAACCCACTGTTCGCCACCCTCATCGTCTGGCTGTTCGACCTGGGCGAGTTCGAGCAGGCCCTGGACTGGGCCGAACGGGCGATAGCCCAGGGCCAGCACACCCCGCCCCGGCTCAAGCGCGACTTTCCCCACTTTGTGGCGGACACCGTGCTGGAGTGGGCCGAGCAGCAGGCGGCCGAAGGCCAGGCGGTAGAGCCCTACTTCGGCCGGGTATTCGCCCATGTGGTCAAGGACTGGCGGCTCAATGAAAAGCTCACCGCCAAGTATTTCAAGTTCGCCGGGCTGCTGTTGCTGCGCGACGCCACCGGCGAGCCCCGGGCCAGCGCGGTGAATGACCCGGGCGTACTGGAACAGGCCGACGCCCTGCTGGCGAAGGCCCACGAATG
Organism: Zobellella denitrificans; assembly: GCF_002237365.1. Lineage (GTDB taxonomy): Bacteria > Pseudomonadota > Gammaproteobacteria > Enterobacterales > Aeromonadaceae > Oceanimonas > Oceanimonas denitrificans. The sequence continues at coordinate 12,418 of NZ_NMUO01000101.1, read as the reverse complement.
GGATCCGGTGGGTGCCCAGGTAAAAACCCACCGGAGCCGGATTGCCATGCGCCTGCGGGCGCTCGAGCAAGACTAGCTCCAACGCCGCCGCCCCCCGGCGGTATGGGCCCGGCCAGGCAATGTCATGAGCCGCTGCCCACCACCGTGGCCAGGGGGGCACCTATTCAACCAGAGGGCAAGCCATGTTCAACGGCACCACAACCGAGTACCAGCAAGCCACCGTCAGCAATGACGGCTTCTGGCCGGATATCGAGGTGGGCGACTTCGAGCGCGACCGGGCCATGCCGGCCGACCTGCAGCCCGCCACCGTGGCCGGTGCCGTGCTCTCGGCCGTGGCCCAGGTCAACATCGAGCTGGCCTTTACCAAGGCCCGGCTGAACGCCGAGGGCCATTGGAGCGCCGCCGAGGTGCCGGGCCCCCAGGTGAACGGCCAGAACCAGCTCACCGTGCTCTATCGCCAGGCGGTGTTCGCCCGCGCCAAGGCCGACCTAGTGACCGAGGCCGGCAGCCTCAGCCAGCGCGAGGTGGGCAACAACCAGGCCACCCAGGGCGGTGACGTGCGCGCCGCCCTGTTGGCCGAAAGCCAGCAGCATATCCGGGCCATCAAGGGCGCCCACCGCTGCGGGATTGAACTGCTGTGAGCCAGGGCTACTACCTGCAGGCCCTGAGCCAGACGCTGCGCGAGCTGCTGCCGCCCAAGTGCCGCAAGGACTTCGATGCCTGGATGCAGGATGGCACCCTGCACCTGGCCCCCGAGGACGGCGGCCGGGGCATGCGGCTGGCCCGGCTCGACTACCGCGCCGTCTTCCTGATCGAAGAACTGCCGTTCAAGGAGCTGGATCCGGCGGTGGTACTGGCCACCGTGGCCGCCTGGCTGCAGGACCATGACCAGGAACGGGAGCGTTTCGAGCTGCCCGATCCGGATTACGACGTGGAGCCCATCGACGACAACACCGCAGACCTGACCATCAGCGTGCAGTTTTCCGAGCCGCTGAACCTGGAGCCCGACGACCAGGGCCCGGTGGTCTACGGCGGCGTCCGCTACCGGGTGGCGCCCTATGAAGTGTGGGTGGCCGAGCAGGCCCGCATCCAGGTAAGCGGCGCCGGTGAAAGCAGCGTCGGGGGTGACCAGTGATCCGGATTGATATCAATGACAACTCGCGGCTGGCCCTGGCCGCCCAGATGAACGCATTGGGATTGCCGGCTCCCAAGAGGCGGCGGGTCCTCGAAAAGATTGGTCGACACGGCATTGACCGAGCAAGAAAGAACGCAAGAAGCCAGCGCTCCCCTGACGGCAGAAGTTGGGCCCCGAGGAAGGATCGCGGCAGAAAAAAGATGATAAGGAAGCTCCCGCGCCTGTTGTCGATAAAAGAGCAAAGTTCAACGCATGTCACTCTCGGTTGGAAAAACCAGATGACTGGCCACATCGCCTTAAGGCACGAGCTTGGCCTTTCGGAAGAAATGACGGCATCCCAGGTAAAACGCATAAGAGGGACACCGGATTACAGCGCGCCGGCAACGGCCAAGCAGGCCAAGGCCCTGGTGGACATCGGCTTTCAGCGGCGCGGAAAAAAGAAGAAGTGGATAAAAGCCAGCCGTCGCTGGATACAGGAAAACCTCACCCTGGGGCAGGCGGGCATCATTTTGAAAACCATGGGGTACATCTCGACCGGCGGCAAAAAGAAGTGGGATATCCCTACCCCGCAACGCCGATTCCTGGGTGAACCGCAGGAATACATGCAGTACGAGCTGGACTCCATCATCCGATTTATCGAGCAAGAACAACGCAAGCGGGGATAACACGCCATGTGGCCAACAATACAGGTAAACAACCTCAACCAGATGCAGGGCCCCACCAACGAGGTGGAGCGGCACTTCCTGTTCGTGGGCAAGGCCGGCAAAAACACCGGCAAACTGCTCTCGCTCAACACCCAGTCCGACCTTGACGATCTGCTGGGCACCCAGAGCAGCACCCTGAAAACCAACGTCCGGGCCGCCATGCTCAACGCCGGCCAGAACTGGACCGCTCACGCCTATGTGCTGCCCAACGACGCCGACTGGACCGAAGCCGTGCTCGATGTTCAGCAAACCGCCTCCTTCGAGGCCGTGGCGCTGGTCGAGCCGGTTTCCACCGCCGAGCAAATCAACGCCGCCCAGGCGCTCTACCACCAGTTGATCGCCACCTGGGGCCGCTGGCAGTTCATGATGCTGGCGGTGCCCGGCATCGACTCCGCCACCCAGGACTGGCCCACCTACGAGGCCACCATGGCCGCGCTGCAAAACGGCATCGCCGCCGACGGCGTCATGCTGGTGCCCCAGCTGCACGGCAACAACGTTGGCGTGCTGGCTGGCCGCCTGTGCAACCGGGCGGTGACCGTGGCCGACACCCCCATGAGGGTCAAAACCGGCCCCGTGCTCGCCCTGGGCCCGGCCCCCAAAGACAGCGCCGACACCGAGCTAACCCTGGCCACCCTGCAAACCCTGGAAGCCAACCGCTACTCGGTGCCCGCCTGGTACCCGGATTACGACGGCGTCTACTGGGCAGACGGCAACATGCTGGACGTGGAGGGCGGCGACTTCCAGAGCGTGGAAAACCGCCGGGTCATCGACAAATGCGCCCGCAAGATGCGTATTCGCGGCATCGCCCGCCTGGGTGATCGCCAGCTCAACAGCACCCCGGCCTCCATGGCTGCCGCCAAGCTCTACTTCATGCAGGATCTGCGGGCCATGAGCAAGTCGGTCACCATCGCCGGCCAAACCTTCCCCGGGGAAATCATGCCCCCGGAAGACGAAGACATCACCATCGAATGGCTCAGCAAGTACGAGGTGGCCATCTACGCCCTGGCGCAGCCCTACGACTGCCCCAAGAAGATCGCCATCAACCTGATGCTGGACCTGAGCAACCCGGGAGATAGCCAATGACGCGCCGCTTATCAGGCATGAGTTTTGACGTGGAGATCATGGGGTACCTGATCCACGTCGAGAAAGCCACGCTCTCCATCACCGACAACTCCGCCGTGGCCCAGACCCGTGGCATCCCCGACGGCCATGTCGACGGCGACGTCACCGCCGACGTGGAGTACGAGCTGGACACAAAAAACTTTAACCGGCTGGGTCAGGCCGCCCGCCGCAACGGCAGTTGGCGCGGCATTCCGCCCCACGACGTGCTGTTTTACGCCAACACCGGCGACGAAGAGATGAAGGTGGAGGCCATGGGCGTGAAGCTGCAGATCTCCGACCTGCTCGATATCGACGGCAAGGGCGGCTCCAAGAAGATCCACAAGCTCAAGGGCTTTGTCACCAGCCCGGACTTTGTGCGCATCAACGGGGTGCCCTATCTGTCACGCGACGACACACGTCACCTGATCGGGTAACGCCATGGATGTGATAGACCGCGCCAATGACCTGTCCGACTGGCTGCTGGCCAAGCAGCTGGCGGCCCAAACCGGCCGCCGGCCCGCCGGCGACAGCCGCGCCGACTGCCTGGAATGCGGCGAGTCCATCCCCGAGGCCCGCCGCGTGGCCCTGCCGGGCGTGGCGCTCTGTGTGGACTGCCAGGAATTACTGGAAAAACGGCAACGGTAAACGAGCTACGGATATGAACGCTATGCCCCATAAAGACCCGACCCTGTGGGCCATCCTGCTGGCCTGGTTGGCCGACAACTGGCCCACCCTTTACGGCTTTACCCTGGCCGTGCTCACTGCCTGGCTGCGGGTGACCTACCACGGCGGTACCGGCCGGCGGCGCTGGCTGGAAGCCTCGCTGGTGGGAGCCATCACCCTGGCCTTTATCAGCGGTTTCGGCTGGTTCGGCATCCCCAGCGAAGCGGCAGGCTTTATCGGCGGCATGGTCGGCCTGTTCGGGGTGGAGAAAATCCGCGACATCGCGGCACGCATGATGGGAGGAAAGTTCAATGGCCCGTATTAACTGCAGCCTCAACCTGGCGGCCTTTCTCGATGTGCTGGCCCATGCCGAGGGCACCAAGGGCCTGGGCGACGACGGTTACGACAAGCTGGTTAACCCGGCCGGCTTCTTCACCAGCTACGCCACTCACCCCAACCAGCGGGTGCAGGTTAGACCGGGGCTGGTGAGTACCGCCGCCGGTCGCTATCAGCACCTGTCGCGCCACTGGCAGCACTACCGCCAGTTGCTGGCCCTGCCCGATTTCGGGCCCGCATCCCAGGACCGTTGGGCCATCCAGCTGATCCGCGAACGCCGGGCCCTGGAGGACGTGGAAGCCGGGCGCATCGAGCAGGCCATCACCAAATGCCGCAACATCTGGGCCAGCCTGCCCGGAGCCAACTACCCGGGCCAGCCAATGAAGACCATGCCAGAGCTGGTGGCCAAGTTCGTCGAGTTCGGCGGGGTGCCGGCATGAGCAAGCTGGCGATGTTACTGCTGATCATGCTGGCCTTGCTGCTGTTTATGGTGTGGTCGCAGCAGGCCATGCTGGATCGGTTGGCCGGAAAGCTGGGCAGATCAGAAGCCCGGGCCGAGCTGCTGGCCGGCGTCACTCAGGAGCAGCAGCAGACCCTGGCCCGGCTGCAGCAAGCACAGCAGGAGGCCCGCCGCCTGCTGCAAGAACAACAGGAGCGGCTGCAGCAAGCCGACACCGACACCAGGAGTTACCGCCATGCCGTGCAACAGCACATTTTCACCCCGCTGCCGGGCCGTCCGGATTGCAGCCGCGAGCCTTTGCCTGCTGCTGTTGTCGGCCTGCTCGGCGCCGCCGCCACAGGTCGTCATCAAGCCGGTGCCGATACTGCCACCGCCGGGCCTGCTGCCGGAGTGCCCTGAGCCGGCCTTTACCGGTACCACCTACGGCGAGGCGGTGGCCTTTATTCCCGAACTGCAGGGCGCCTTACGCCGCTGCCGGATACAGATCAACACCCTGGAGCAATGGCTCCACATCCAAGAAGGAATCGAGCAATGAGCAAGCAAACCATCACCCTGGTCGTCAACGGCACCGATCTGACCTTCGAGCCCACCACCCAGGCGTACAACAAGTACATCAACGAGCTGAGCATGGACGACAAGGTCGCCCCGGCCCACACCTACCTCAACCGCATCGTGGCCGCCGAGAGCAAAGAGGCCCTGGGCAAGCTGCTGGCCCAACCCGGCGCCGGCCTCAAGCTGGTTGCCAAGGTAAACGAAGCCTTCGAGCCCGAGCTTGAGATCTCGGTAAAAAACTAGCCCGTCGGGTCGAGGCCATCGAGGCCAACCAGCTGGAGCAGGTACTGGCACTGCGCCGCCACTACCTGCCCCATGAACCCGACGACGACGAGGCGCTGGCCCGGGCCATCTGGCTGGACCGCAAGCACTGGGAACACATGGCGGACGCCATCAACGCAGGCATCAGCAAGGCATTTAACGGATGAAACACCTGGAACAGTTAATGCTCACCGTGGGCCTGGTCGACCAGGTCACCAAACCCATTCAGGGCATTAACCAGCAGATCGAACGCACCGGACAGATCGGCAGGCAAAGCTGGCAGAACATCGCCGGCGGCGCGGCCGGCCTGCTGGCGTCCGGCGTGGCCCTGCACCAGGCGCTGATGCCCGCCATCGAGATGGACCGGGTGCTGGGCGAGGTGAAGTCCCTGGGTGTACTGCAGGAAGATCTGGACCAGCTCAACCGCACCGCCACCGACTTCGCCATCGAGTTCGGCAAGTCGGCCACCGGCTTTGTGGGCGCCGCCTACGACATCAAGTCCGCCATGGGCGATCTCTCGGGCAAGGAGCTGGCCGGCATTACCAAGGCCTCCGCCGTGCTGGCCGCCGCCACCAAGGCCGACACCGCCACCATCACCAGCTACATGGGCACCATGTACGGCTCCTTTAAGCAGCAGGCCGACGCCATGGGCCGCGACAACTTCGCCGCCATGGTGGCGGGCCAGACCGCCCAGGCGGTGGAAATGTTCAAGACCACCGGCGCCGAGATGGCCAGCGCCTTCGGCCGGCTGGGGGCCAACGCCACCTCCCAGGGGGCTAGCATGGCCGAGCAGATCGCCATCCTCGGCACCCTGCAATCCACCATGTCCGGATCCGAGGCGGCCACCAAGTACAACGCCTTTATCAACGGCATCGCCAAGGCCCAGGGCGATCTGGGCATACAGATGACCGACAGTAACGGCCGCATGCTGGACATGGTCACCATCCTGCAAAAGCTGAAGGACAAGTTCGGCGACACCATGACGGTGGCCGAGTCCGACGCCCTGAAAAAGGCCTTCGGATCCAACGAGGCGGTCTCGCTGATCAAGCTGCTGATGACCGATATCGACGGCCTGGGGGCCAGCATTAACGGCGTGGGCCAGCAAACCGGCATGGACAAGGCCACCGAGATGGCCGGCGCCATGACCGACCAGTGGGAGCGCCTGGGTGCCGCCTGGGAGGCCCTGCGCCGGGGCGCTGGCCAGAGCGTGCTGGGCACCATTAACGATCTGGTGAGCGTCATCGTCGACCAGATGGCGGTGCTGACCGAGTGGACCTACATGTTCCCGCACCTGACCGAGGTGGTCACCTGGGTCGCCGTGGGCCTGGCCGGCCTGACCGCCCTGGCGGCCAGCTGGACCCTGATCATGGGGATCAGCAGCGGCATGATGGTGTTCTTCAAGGGCGGGCTGCTCGGCATCGTATGGGTGCTCAAGATGCTGCGTATTGGCTTTATCCTGACCCGCACCGCCATGCTGGCCTGGGCAGCCATCAAGATGACGCTGGTGGCCGGCACCTGGCTGCTGAGCGCCGCCTTCACCGCCTTGGGCGCCGTGATGAGCTTTGTGTTCAGCCCCTTCTTCCTGATTGCGGCTGCCCTGGTTGCCCTGGCCCTGGGCGCCGTCTGGTTGGCCCGTAACTGGGACGCGGTCAAGGCGACCCTGATGGAGATCCCCTTCGTGCAGGTGTTGGTGGGCGCTTTCGAGGCCATTGCCGCCGGCTGGCGGACTTTTCTGGATGTGCTGGGCAACCTCAGCCCCCTGGACCTGCTGGGTCGCGCCTTCGACTGGCTGATAGAAAAAATCAACCTGATCCCCGGCGTCAACATCAAGACCAGCAGCGAACGCACCGCCAGCGAGACCATCAACGCCGCCCTGGCCGACGTCCGCCGCCCCGAGTCCCTGGCTGCCGCCGACACCGCCCAGCCCATCATGCCGCAAGTGGCACGGGCCGCGGCCAGCAGCGGCGGCAAAACCGTGCATTTCGGCGATGTGCACATCAAGTCGGATGGCGGCATGAACCCCGACGACCTGGCAGAATGGGAGGAACTGCAAAGTGCCTACTGATAAATACATCGACCTGCGGGTAGACGACTACGGCATCCGGCTGGACGCCGGCGCCCAGCCCCATTACACCAGTAACCGCCACAGCATCGGCCAGGACATCAAGCACGCTATTCTCGAAGCCGGGCTGGCTCTCGCCCTTATCGGCGAGCGTAGCCCCACCCTGCGCGCCGACGTGCGCACCCGGATCCGCATCCTGGTAGAGCAGGACGAGCGCATCGTGCCCGGCACCGCCGACGTGCGCGAAGAGGCCGCCGACCGGTATCTGGTGACCGCCACCACCTACGAATTCGGCCACCTGGAGGTGCAGCTATGAGCGCCCGCCCCCAGGTAGACTTTCAGCGGCTGGTGGATGCCGCCGGCATCCCCACCACCGACGAGGCGCTGGCCATTGAACTGGCCCGGGAGGTGGAGGCCGCCGGTTCGCTCATCACCAACGACAACCGCATGAGCCCGTTTTGGCGGCTGCAGAAAGCCCTGGTCATCAAACCCGCCCTGTGGCTGCTGCGGGGGCTTATCGTCGGCCATGTGCTGCCCAACAGCTTCGCCGCCACCGCCCGGGGCTACTATCAGGATCTCAAGGCCTGGGACGTGGACCTGACCCGCAAGCCGGCCACCAGCACCCGGGGCCAGGTGCGCTTTGTCAAACAGTCGCCGGCGGATGCGGTGACGGTGCCGGCCGGCACCCTGGTCAGTACCGAGCGCATCAACGGGGTGATCTACAGCCTGGCCACGGTGCAGGCCGTCACCCTTCCCGCCGGCCAGCCCGAAGGGCTGATTGTCTGCGAGGCCAGCGCCCCGGGCAGCGCCTGGAACCTGCCCGCCGGCTATTACTGCATCCTGCCCAAGGCGGTGCCGGGCATCGTCTCGGTCAACAACCCGGTGGACTGGATCACCCAACCCGGCGCCGAACAGGAAGACGACGACGCCCTGGGGCTGCGCATCCAAAACCAGTTTTCCGTGGTCGGACGCTACCACATCGACGCCGTCTATCGCTCCCTGTTGGCCTCGGTGGCCGGCATCCGTGCCGACCACATCTTCTTCGAGCACGACGCGCCACGCGGGCCCGGCACCGCCAACGCCTTTATCCTGATGGAAGTGGGAGAGACCTCGGCCAGCCTGATTGCCCAGCTCAACCACCATGTCATGGCCCAGGGCAACCACGGCCACGGCGACGATCTGCAGGTGGCCGCCATGCCGGAAACCCGGCACGAACTGAGCCTGACCCTGTACCCGGCACCCAACCTCACCGAGGCGGAGTTGGCCGGCCTGCAACAACAGGCCGACGCCGTGGTACGCGCCGCCTTCCGCGAAACCGCCGCCTACCCGCAGGTGACACGCACCTGGCCCAACGGTCGCTTCAGCATCTCGCTGCTGACCACCCAACTGCACCAGATCCTGGGCGAGTCGGTGGAAAGCCTGGAAATCCACTATCAGGACATCATCAGCGGCCTGAGCATTCCCCGCCTCGATACGGTAACGGTGGCCATCCATGAATAACCGGGATCCGCACCTGCCCGAGCCGGCACTGCCGTTCTGGATGAACGGCGAGCCGCCCCGTGCCCCGAAAAAGGAGCCCTGGTTTCTGGCGGCAGGCGTACACCATTTTTGGCAGCTGATCCGGGCGCGGCTGCTGTGGCCCCTGCAACAGCTCGACGCCCTCACCTGCACCGAGCCCATGCTCAACCTGCTGGCCTGGGAACGGGACATCCGCCGCTTTCGGGGCGAGCCGCTGGAGCTGTATCGCAAGCGGGTGAAGTACGCCTTTGCCAACGCCCGCGACGCCGGCGAAACCGCCGGCTTCAAGCGCATCTTCGAGCGTTTGGGCATCGGTTGGGTGGAAATTGCCGAGCGCATGCCCGGGGTGGATTGGGACGTGATCAACATCCGGGTCACCGACTCCGCCATCGCGCGCAAGCAGGACCTGATGCAGGTGCTGATCGAGCATTACGGCCGCACCTGCCGCCGCTACCGTTTCGAGGTCATTTACCAGGAAACGACCCATGTGTTGTGCGGCCACTTCGGTGGCAGCTACCAGTTGTTTTGTGCCAGCCGCCGGCTGTCGGTCACCCAGCCGGTGCGCCGGCGCAGCGTGTCCGGCAGCTCCCAAGTATTTGTAGCCAGTTTAAGGAAACCCTGACATGAGCCAGAGCGTGATCACCTACGCCTTTGAAGACTACCTGGCCAGCAGCCTGCAGGCCGAGCAGCCCGTGGTGCTGGATGAAATAGTGCTGGCCCTGATCCCCGGGCTGGACCATACCCAGCCCATCGACCGGGGAACGGTACTGCCGCCCGCCGGCCAGATAGTACACCGCCAGCCGGTGGATCAACGTGGCCGGGTCAACGGCAACGCCGTGGCCTACTCCATCGTCATGGACACCAGCGTGGGCGATTTCGAGTTCAACGCCCTGTTCCTGGTGCATGCGGCCTCCGAAACCGTGGCCATGGTGGTGCACAAGGAAACCGAGTCCAAGCTCGCCACCCAGCCCGGCGTGCAAACCGGCAACAGCCTGGTCAAGAGCATGTTGATGGAGTACGACGGCGCCGCCCAGGCCACCCACACCACGGTGGAGGCCGGCACCTGGCAGATCGACTTCTCCGCCCGCCTGGGCGGCCTGGATGACGACATCCGCCTGCAGGCGCTGGAAACCTTCGGCCCGGCGGCGTTTCTGGGTACCGGCTTTCGCCTGGTCAAGCTCACCGGCAACGACTATCAGGTGACCAGTGGCCGCGCCTATATCGGCGGTCTCCGTGCCGAGCTGGAGCAGCACCAGGTGCTGACCATTGCCACCCTGCCCGTCCGCGTCTATGCCGACGTGCACCGCACCGGCTCGGTGCTGTCCCGGCACATCAATAACGTTGCCCTGCGCGTGAGTGACACTCCCCTGGCCGACTACCAGGACGATGACGGCTACTCCCACTATGTGGCCGAGCTGGCCCTGGTAAACGCCGACGGCGCCGTCACCGACCAGCGCACCGAAGGCGGCTGGCAGCAGGCCCTGCGCGAACACCTGGAAGCCGAAAACCCGCACGACATCACCCCGGCCCTTATCGGCGCCGAAACCCCGGCCGGCGCGGCCGAAAAGGACACGGCCCTGATGCAGCAGCATGTGCAAGCCGCGAATCCCCACACCCAGTACCTGATGGCCAGCCGCGCCCAGCTCAGCGAGGGCGAAACCAGCTACCGCATCATCATCATCAACGGCTCCATGGCCCTGGAGGAAATCTAATGCACGGCCTGCCCCGCATACTGCAAACCCGCGCCGACTACGAGCGCGCCCTGGCCATGGCCGCCAGCGCCGCCTGTCGGCCAGCCGACGCGCTGCCGCACTTCGTTGGCCTGCTCGAATCCCGCTGGGCCTACCAGTTCGACCGCCTGCTGACCGAGAACGAACACCCGGACGGCGCCGCGCCGGACTACCTGGTCAGCGAGGCGGAGGGTGAAGACGGCACCCTCGTCCGCGCCCAGCATCGCCGCGCCGAGCAACCCGGCGCCAAAATCCACCGCCTCGGCTACACCGTCGCCGAGGTCACCGCCATCATCGCGCAACTGGAGTCCATGTAATGGCCATCTACATCCAGCCCGCCGCCGCCGCCGGCTTTGCCAGCCTGCTGGGCCGAATCCGCGCCGGCGTCGGCGACACCCTGGACCTGCCCGAGGGGCAGATCAACATCGGCGGCAACGGCAAGGGCTACCTGCTGCCGCCAGCCGCCAGTTGGGACCCGCTCGCCCCCATCAACAACGACGGCACCGTCAGCGCCCTCACACTGGGCAACAACTGGTACATCTACGCCGTGGCCGACCCGTCCGGCATCGCCCGCTGGCTCGCGAGCCTCAACGCCACCTACCCGGACGGCTACCACGACGGCAACAGCCGCAAGGTGGGCGGCTGCCACATCGGCCGCATCCGGGGCGTGGCCAACCGCTACGACAACGCCTATGTGCCCGTGGTGGGCATAGTGCCAAACAGTTGCTGGGACCTGCAGCACAGGTCCAAGGCCGACCCCACCGGCATGGCCGAGGTGATCCCCGGCGCCCTCTGGGCCGACATTTATCTCAACAGCGAGGGCCCGGGCACCTGGCCGGAAAACATCCCCGTGTCGGCCTACGGCCAGATGCCCATTCGTGACGACATCTACAGCCGCAGTGATTTTCACCAGCTGGCCCGCAACGCCGGCAAGCGCCTGCCGACCGTCGAGGAATGGCTGGTGCTGGCCGAAGGCGCGCCCCAGGGCGCCGACGGCAACAACGACACCGCCTGGAGCCGCACCACCAACACCGGCCCCACCACCACCGGCACCGTGGCCAAATCCGTCAGTCAACTCAACCTGGTCGACACCGTGGGCAATCTGCGGGAGTGGATAGACAGCCACTACGACTATGGCTACAGCACCACCGGATACTGGCTGGCATCGGCGGTCAACGTGGGCAAGGACGCCGCCATCCCGCGCGGCCAGCTATACAGCTACGCATCCGGAGCCAGCGGCACCCCGGGGTGGCGCGCCTGGGTTGGCGGAGGCAGCTGGGACGGCGGCGCCCGTTGCGGCTCCCGCTGCCTCAGCTCGGATGCGTACCCGTGGCACGCGATTGGCGGTGTGGGCCTGCGCTGCGTCAGTGACGCCTTGTGAGCCTGAGCCATGATCAAGAGCCGCGACAGCGGCGACTGCTGCTGCTGACCAAGTAGGCCCACCATGCCCTGGACATCAACCCCCCCAACCTGGCCGCCGAGTGCGGCCAGTATCGAAACCGCCGCGGCGCCGGCCCTGGCTGCCATTCCCGGCGCTGGCAACGACGCCCTGGCCCGGCTCAACCAGGCCGCCGCCGGCGTCGCCTTCAACCGCCATCCGCTCAGCGAGCAGGCCTCTGCCCTGCTGTCCCTGCGCGACCAGTGGGCCCAGTTGCTCGCCCATGGCCACCGGCTCACAGTTACCCCCTACGATCATGATGTCGGCATCAGCGAAGAAAGCGGCCACTACCTCGCCCCCAACAACGCCGCCGCCAGACTGGCCGAAAAACTGCAGGATGCCGCCGATCGGCAGCGGCCCACCGGCCCCCTGTACGCCCTCGGCATCCTGGTCGCCGCCACCAGCCTGGCCGAGTTCGCCGCCGCCCTGGCCACCCTCACCGCCATGCTGCCCCTGCC
>NZ_NMUO01000100.1 GCF_002237365.1 Zobellella denitrificans | reverse complement strand
CCTCACCCCTCACCCCTCACCCCTCACCACAATACGACCTTGGTCGAAATGTGCGCAACCTCCCCTTTTGTTGTTTTTGTCGACAATTTATGTTTCATCTTGCTAATAACCTGCTATTTTTTAGTTATGTAAAACTGAAATGTCGACAACATTATGTCCGTACTCAGTGAAGATCTGACTCCCCGCTTGGTGGAAGCCGTGATCAGCGGCGAACTGACCCCCGGCACCAAGCTGTCCGAGCCCGAGCTGGCCCGCCGTTACGCGGTGGGGCGGGGTTCGGTGCGCGAGGCCCTGTTGCGGCTGGAAGGGCTCGGCCTGGTGGAGCGGCTGCCGCGCCAGGGCGCCCGGGTGGTGCAACTCACCGCCGAGGGGCTGACCGAGCTGTTCGCGGTGCGCGAGGCGCTCGAGGGCATGGCCTGCCGCCTGGCCGCCGCCGCCATTACCCGGGAAGAGGCCGAGTCCCTCACCCGGCTGCTGGACGAGCACCAGAAATTTGTCGACAGCCAGGAAGTCTACCTGCGCCAGCAGGGGGAGGAGGACTTCCACTACCTGCTGTTCAAGGCCAGCCACAACCAGATGCTGGTCGGCCTGTTGTGCGATGAGCTGTACCAGCTGCTGCGCATGTACCGCCATCGTCTTTCTTACCGTCACTCCGACCCCCGGCTCGCCCTGCGGGAGCATCGCCAGATCCTGGACGCCGTGCTCCAGGGCGACGGCGAGCTGGCCGAGCTGTTGATGCGTCGCCACGTGGCCCGCAGCCGCAACCATTTGCTGGCCCAATTCCAGGAGGAAATGCAATGAAGCAGAGTTTGTTCGACGCCATGGCGTCATCCCGGCCGCTGGCCATCGTCGGCGCCGTCAACGCCTACAGCGCCATGCAGGCGGAGCAGGCCGGGCACCGGGCCCTGTACCTGTCGGGGGCCGGCGTGGCCAATGCCTCCTTCGGCCTGCCGGATCTGGGCATCACCAGCCTCAACGACGTGCTGGAGGACGCCCGCCGCATCACCGCCGCCAGCCCCCTGCCGCTGCTGGTGGACGTGGACACCGGCTTCGGCGGCGCCTTCAACATCGCCCGTACCGTGAAGGAGATGGAGCGGGCCGGGGTGGCCGCCATCCATATCGAGGATCAGGTGGCGCAGAAGCGCTGCGGCCACCGGCCCAACAAGGCCATCGTGTCCCGGGCGGAGATGGTGGACCGCGTCAAGGCGGCGGTGGACGCCCGCACCGACAGCCGTTTCGCCATCATGGCCCGCACCGACGCCCTGGCGGTGGAGGGCATGGACAGCGCCGTGGAGCGGGCCCTGGCCTGCGTGGAGGCGGGCGCCGACCTGATCTTCCCCGAGGCGATGGAGAGCCTGGAGCAGTACCGCGCCTTCTGCGACGCCGTGGGCGTGCCGGTGCTGGCCAACATCACCGAGTTCGGCAAGACACCGCTGTTCAGCCAGCAGGAGCTGGCCGGCGCCGGGGTGGCCATGGTGCTTTATCCGCTGTCGGCCTTCCGCGCCATGAGCCGGGCCGCCGAGACCGTTTACCGCCACATCCTGCAGGACGGTCACCAGCGCGAGGCGGTGGCACTGATGCAGCCCCGGGAAGAGCTGTACCGGACCCTGGGCTACCACGACTATGAAGCCAAACTGGATGCACTGTTCGCACAAGGAGGAAACCATGACTAACACCGAAGGACTGCGCGGCCAGAGCGCCGGCCAGACCGCCCTCTGTACCGTGGGCAAGACCGGCTCCGGCCTGACCTACCGGGGCTTTGATATCGAGGATCTGGCCGCCAAGGCCCAGTTCGAGGAAGTGGCCTTCCTGCTGCTCAAGGGCTACCTGCCCAACACCGGCGAGCTTTCCGCCTTCAAGGCCCGGCTGCGCGCCAACCGGGGCCTGCCGGCGGCGCTGCGCACCGTGCTCGAGCAGATCCCCGCCTCGGCCCACCCTATGGACGTGCTGCGCACCGGCTGCTCCCTGCTCGGCAATCTGGAAACCGAACACAAGTTCAGCGAGCAGCAGGAGGCGGCGGAGCGGTTGCTGGCGCTCTTGCCCTCGATGATCTGCTACTGGTACCGCTACGCCCACGACGGCGTGCGCATCGACACCGCCCTGGACGACGACAGCATCGGCGGCCACTTCCTGCACATGCTGCGCGGCAACACCCCGCCGGAGCTGGACGTCAAGGTGATGCACTGCTCGCTGATTTTGTATGCCGAGCACGAGTTCAACGCCTCCACCTTCGCCGCCCGGGTGTGCGCCTCCACCCTCACCGATCTGCACTCGGCGGTGACCGCCGCCATCGGCACCCTGCGCGGCCCATTGCACGGCGGCGCCAACGAGGCGGCCATGGCGATGATCGAGCAGTGGAGCGGCCCGGACGAGGCCGAGCGCGAGCTGCTGGCCATGCTGGCGCGCAAGGACAAGGTGATGGGCTTCGGCCACGCCGTGTACAAGGAAAAGGACCCGCGCAACGCCATCATCAAGCCCTGGGCCAAGCAACTGGGCCAGGCGGTGGGCGACCGGGTGCTCTACCCGGTGTCCGAGCGGGTGGAGGAGGTGATGTGGCGGGAGAAAAAGCTGTTCGCCAACGCCGACTTCTACCACGCCAGCGCCTATCACTTTATGGGCATTCCCACCAAGCTGTTCACCCCCATCTTCGTGCTGAGCAGGGTCACCGGCTGGACCGCCCACATCATGGAGCAGCGCGCCCATAACCGCATCATCCGCCCCAGCGCCGACTACGTGGGCCCGGGCCACCAGCAGTGGGTGCCGATAGCGCAGCGCTGAAGCTGGAAGCTGGACGTGGAGTGTCATCCCCGCGAAGGCGGGGATCCAGGGCCCTGAAAAGCACACCCAGGCTCCGGTGCAAGGCCAGGCGGGCGGGCCGCCCGCGCCCCAGCCGGCCGTAGGGTCGACTTCAGTCGACCGATGGATTCATGGGCCAAAGCTGGCCGTAGGGTCGACTTCAGTCGACCACCCATTGACGGAACAATCATTCAGACCAACCAAGGAACACCAAGATGAGCGCCAATTTCGACCTGAACCAAAGACCCGATCCCGATCAGCTGCTGGTCACCATCGCCGACTATGTGGCCAACACCGAGATCGACTCCGCCGAGGCCTACGACACCGCCCGCAACTGCCTGATCGACACCCTGGGTTGTGGCCTGCTGGCACTGCGTTTTCCCGAGTGCACCAAGCACCTGGGGCCAATCGTACCCGGCACCACGGTGCAACACGGCGCCCGGGTGCCCGGCACCTCCCACGAGCTGGATCCGGTGACCGCCGCCTTCAACATCGGCTGCATCATCCGCTGGCTCGACTTCAACGACACCTGGCTCGCCGCCGAGTGGGGCCATCCCTCCGACAACCTGGGCGGCATCCTGGCCACCGCCGACTACCTGAGCCGGGTGGCGGTGGCCCAGGGCAAGGCGCCGCTCACCATGCGCGAGGTGCTCACCGCCATGATCAAGGCCCACGAGATCCAGGGCGTGCTGGCGCTGGAAAACAGCTTCAACCGGGTGGGGCTGGATCACGTGCTGCTGGTGCGGGTGGCCTCCACCGCCGTGGTCACCAAAATGCTCGGCGGCAGCCGGGAGCAGATCATCGACGCCCTGTCCCAGGCCTGGGTCGACGGCTGCTCGCTGCGCACCTACCGCCACGCCCCCAACGCCGGCTCGCGCAAGTCCTGGGCGGCGGGGGACGCCACCGCCCGGGCGGTACGCCTGGCCATGATCACTATGAAGGGGGAGATGGGCCTGCCCTCGGTGCTGACCGCACCCAAATGGGGCTATTACGACGTGCTGTTCAAGGGTGAAAGCTTCAAGGTCAAGCAGCCCTTCGCCAGCTACGTGATGGAAAACGTGCTGTTCAAGATCAGCTTTCCCGCCGAGTTCCACGCCCAGACCGCGGTGGAGTGCGCGGTGCGCCTGCACGACCAGGTGAAGGACCGCATCGGTGACATCGACCGCATCGTGGTGACCACCCACGAGTCCGCCATCCGCATCATCTCCAAGGTGGGGGATCTGGCCAACCCGGCGGACCGGGATCACTGCCTGCAGTACATGATTGCCGTGCCCCTGCTGTACGGCGACCTGGTGGCCGAGCACTACGAGGACGACTTCCACCGGGGCGACAGCCGGATCGACGCCCTGCGCGACAAGATGGAGATAGTGGAAGAGCCGCGCTACAGCGCCGAGTACCTGGAGGCCGACAAGCGCGCCATCGCCAACGCCATCCAGGTGTTCTTCAAGGACGGCACCAGCACCGACAAGGTGGAGGTGGAATACCCCATCGGGCACCGCCGCCGCCGGGCCGAGGGCATCCCGGTGCTGGAGCGCAAGTTCCTGCGCAACCTGCAGACCCGTTTCCCCCAGGGCCGCTGCCGGCAGATAGTGGATCTCTGCCTGGATCAGCAACGGTTGGAGGCCACCCCGGTACAGGAGTTTATGGAGCTGTTTGTGATCAACTAGGAAGGAGTGGTTGACCTACGGGATCCGCCGGGTGTGTTGTAGGGTCCACTTCAGTGGACCTGCCACCCACGGCGCCGGCTTTGGTCGACTGAAGTCGACCCTACTCAGCCGTCGGGCCCATTGCAATGGGCCCTTGGGGCGCGGGCGGCCCGCCCGCATGAAAGCGGCAAGACTCGGCCCCGAATACGAAACAACAATCCACCGCCGGTCCAGGGGAGGGGCCGGCGCCACCTTGCTTACAGGAGGACATCGATGTCTACCTACCGGCACTACCACGACGCGGCGCGACAGCAACCGGAACGGTTCTGGCGCGAGCAGGCGGAAAAGCTCGACTGGTTCCGCTTTCCCCAGACCATACTGGCCAAGGACGGCAACGGCATCGACCGCTGGTTCGTCGACGGCGAGCTCAATCTCTGCCATATGGCGCTCGATCATCATATCGAGGCCGGGCGCGGCGGCGACACCGCCCTTATCTACGACTCGCCGGTCACCGGCCAGAAGGCCCGTTACAGCTATCTTTCATTGCGCAACGAGGTGGCCAAGGTCGCCGGCATGCTGGCCGGGCTGGGGGTGGGCAAGGGCGATCGGGTGGTCATCTACATGCCGATGATCCCCGAGGCCGCCATGGCCATGCTGGCCTGCGCCCGGCTGGGGGCGGTGCACTCGGTGGTGTTCGGCGGCTTCGCCGCCCACGAGCTGGCGGTGCGCATCGAGGACGCCGAGCCCAGGGTGCTGCTCACCGCCTCCTGCGGCATCGAGGTGAACAAGGTCATTCCCTACAAGCCCCTGGTCGACAAGGCGGTGATGGACAGCCGCTGGAAGCCGGAGCAGGTGGTGGTGCTGCAACGGCCCCAATGCGAGGCGGTGCTTGCCGAAGAGCGGGATTTGGACTGGCAGGCCCTGCTCGCCCGGGCCGAGCCGCACCCTTGCGTGCCCGTGCCCGCCACGGATCCGCTTTATATCCTCTACACCTCGGGCACCACCGGCAAGCCCAAGGGAGTGGTGCGCGACACCGGCGGCTACGCCGTGGCGCTTCACTTCAGCATGGCGGCGGTGTTCGATCTCAAGCCCGGCGAGGTGATGTTTACCGCCTCGGACGTGGGCTGGGTGGTGGGCCATTCCTATATCGTCTATGGCCCCTTGATCAGGGGTTGCACCAGCATTCTCTACGAGGGCAAGCCGGTGAAAACCCCGGATCCGGGCGCCTTCTGGCGGCTGTGCGACGAATACGAGGTGAGCGTGCTGTTCTCGGCGCCCACCGCCTTTCGTGCCATCAAGAAGGAAGATCCCGCCGGCGAGGGTGTGCGGCGTTACCCCATGGCAAGGCTGCGCCATATCTACATGGCCGGCGAGCGGCTGGATCCGCCCACCCTGGAGTGGGTGATGACGCATACCGGCCGGCCGGTGACCGACAACTGGTGGCAGACCGAAACCGGCTGGCCCATCGCTGCCAACCCCATCGGCCTGGAGCCCCATGCCATCAAACCGGGCTCCGCCACCCTGCCGGTGCCGGGCTTCAATGTCGAGGTGCTGGACGAGGCGGGCCAGCCGGTGCCGGCCAACACCCAGGGCTTTATCGCCCTGCGCGAGCCCCTGCCGCCCGGCTGCCTGACCACCATCTGGCGCAACCACGACCGCTACCGCGCGGGCTATCTCAGCACCTTTCCCGGCTACTATGTGTCCGGCGACGGCGGTTACCTGGACGAAGACGGCTACCTGTTCGTGATGGGGCGGGTGGACGACGTTATCAACGTGGCCGGCCACCGGCTCTCCACCGGCGAGATGGAAGAGGTGCTGGCCGGCCACCCGGCGGTGGCGGAATGCGCCGTGGTGGGGGTGCAGGACGAGCTCAAGGGCCAGCAGCCCCTGGGGCTGGTGGTGCTCAAGGACGGGGTGAATACTCCGCCCGGGCAAATCGTCGAGGAGCTGATCGCCCTGGTGCGTGAGCGCATCGGTCCGCTGGCCTGCTTCAAGACCGCCCTGGTGGTCGGCCGCCTGCCCAAGACCCGCTCCGGCAAGATACTGCGCCGGATCATACGCCAGATGGCCGACGGCGAACCCTGGGCCCTGCCTTCCACCATAGAGGATCCCGCCAGCCTGGAGGATATCGCCCGGGTATTGCAGGAACGTGGATAAAGCACTGATTAGTCTGTTACTTTTCTGGTTTTCCCGTGCGAGCTGTCGCCATGGTATGAGGGCCGCCCGCACCCCTGGGGCGCGGGCGGCCCGCCCGCAGGGGGGTTATACCGTGGTTTTGGGGTGGCTTGAGGGCACGAGAGTTGCCGCTGCGCGGCAATGCAGGCGAGCCGCCTGCGCTCCATCCCCGTCTTTTCATTAGTGTATTTCAACGTTCATCTCTTCCTCCCCAGCCAGATCCGTTCGCCGTCCCGTCCCTCCATAGCGTGACAAGGATCACAAATATATATCGATAACAAAAAGCTTGGTTTATTGTTAACGATTTATTGGTTAACTTGTTTACGTAAATTTAATTTCATTGTTCACATTTAACCATGGCCGGCAACATCGCCGGCACGGCAGTTACACAGGGAGAGGCCAATGGCGGTACATGAAATGAACAACCCCGAGCTGATGCCGTCCACCGACAAGGACAGGGACATCAACATCTGGGACTTCACCATGCTCTGGGCGGGCATGACCATCAACATGGGGGCCTTCACCATGGGTGCCCAGCTCTATCCGGGCCTGTCGCCCTGGACCATCATCGGCGCCATCCTGGCGGCCTACGCCATCGTCACCAGCATACTGATCCTGGCCGGCGACATCGGCATCCGCTACGGCATCCCCTTCACCGTCTATATCCGCTCCTGCTTCGGCTACAAGGGCGCCAAGATCCCCGCCGCCTTCCGCGCCATTCCCGCCTGCTTCTGGTTCGGCTTCCAGACCTGGGTGGCGGCGGTGGCCATCGGCAAGGTGCTGGAGATGTGGGTTGGCTATACCAACACCACCATCCTCATCCTGATCTTCGGGGTGTTGCAGGTGGTGAACGCCGTCTACGGCATGAAGGCCATGGCCAAGTTCGACTGGGTGGCGATCCCGGCGCTGACCATCCTTATCGGCCTGGTCACCTTCTGGCTGCTGCAGACCAACAACGCCACCATCGGCGACGTGCTGGCCGCGCCCTCGCTGGACAACGGCTCCTTCTGGTTCGCGGTGATGGCCATCGCCGGCATCTGGATCACCATGGGCCTGAACAGCCCGGATCTCACCCGCAAGCTGGAGCGCTCGCGCGATCATTCCAGCAAGAACTTCTTTATCCGCAACCGCAAGCCCTTTATCGCCCAGCTCACCGGCCTTATCGTGATCGGCTCCGGCATCCTGATGGTGGGCATGATCGGCGGCATCCTCACCGGCACCTGGGATCCCATCGAAATCGTGCTCAACTCCATGAGCTCGCCCATCGTGCTGATCCTGAGCATGCTGACCATCGCCTTCGCCCAGTGGTCCACCAATACCGCCGCCAACCTGATGCCCTCGGCCTATATCCTGATGAACGTCTTCCCCCGGCTGAACTTCGCCCAGGGCGTGGCCATCTCCGGCGTTATCGGTCTGCTGATGATGCCCTGGGTGTTCGCCGACAACCTGCTGTGGTTCAGCGTCATCACCTCCGGCCTGCTCGGTCCGGTGGCGGGCATCATGCTGGCCGACTTCTACCTGCTGCGCCGTGGCCAACTGAACGTTAACGATTTCTACGATCCCAAGGGCCCCTTCGTCTACCAGAACAACTACAACCTGCGGGCCTTCCTGGTGTACGGGGTGTCTTTCCTGTGCAGCCTGGTGTTTATCAACTTGGCCTTCTTCGTCGGACTGGTGATCAGCGTGGTGGGCTACACCCTGCTGATGAAGCCCATCGCCAAACCTGCCGGCGAGGTGGTACTGCAAACCGAGTCCTGAGTTTTTAAAGCGTTAATCGTGCCTTGGCCCCTCGCGGGGCCTTTTTTTCTGGTACGGACTCGAGTTGCACCAATATGGATCCGCTGCACGGCGGTGTGCACCACTTTGGTGATGGAGACTCGCTCAAGCGGGATAGTGGCGCCGTCCATTCTTGATGAATAAGTTTAACTTTTTGATTTAATTATAATTTAAATAATTGGCACGAATTCTGTTAAGGCTTGTGTACAGAATCTTCGACCCCGATGTGTCCATATGATCCAGCTTCAAGCACAAGCCCCGCAAGCCGGCCCCGGTTACGGTCAGGCGCGTAGCTGGCCGGCTCACCTGCGCCTGCGGCTGGAAGCCGACCCGTTTCCGGCCGGGGGCAAGACCCTTCCCGAGGGCAAGGCCTCCGAAGGGGGCAAGACCCGGCTCAAGGGGCTGGACTTTGCCGGCCCCCTGCGCATCCAGCGGCCCTTCTATCCGGAAGGGGGCACCTGCCACCTTTACCTGCTGCATCCCCCCGGCGGCCTGGTGTCCGGCGATCGGCTGGCCATCGAGGTGGCCGCCGAGCCCGGCAGCCAGGTGCTGCTGACCACCCCCTCGGCGGGCAAGATCTACGGCCGCGACAGCGCCGGCGTGGCCCAGGGCCAGCAGGTGTGGCTGCGCGCCGGCGAGGGCGCCGAACTGGAATGGCTGCCCCAGGAGACCATCGTTTACCGGGGCGCCAACGGCGTGCTCGACACCAAAGTCGAGCTGGCCGAAGGCGCCCGTTTTATCGGCTGGGACCTGGTCTGCCTGGGCCGCCCGGCCGGCGAGCACTGGTTTGAGCAGGGCCACCTGACCCAGCGCCTGCAACTGCACCGGGGCGGCCGGCTGCTGTTCAACGAGCGCCTCAGCCTCGAGGGCGGCGACTGGCTGCACCGGGGCCGGGTGGGGCTGAACGGCGGCTGCGTATTCGGCACCCTGATGGCGGCGGGGCCCGGGCTGGATGACGCCCTGATCGGCGAGCTGCGCGAGGCCCTGCCGGGCCCCGATTTCACCCTGACCGAACGCCTGGGCGTGTTGCTGGTGCGCTATTTGGGCACTGATATGAACAACTGCCGCGACGGCATGTGGCGGGCCTGGGGGCTGATCCGTCCCGCCGTGCTCGGCCGGCCCGCCGTTATCCCCCGGATCTGGCTCACCTAGGAGAGACCCCAAAAATGGAACTCAGTCCAAGAGAAAAGGACAAGCTGCTGTTGTTTACCGCCGCCCTACTGGCCGAGCGCCGGCTGGCGCGCGGCCTTAAACTCAACTACCCGGAGGCGGTGGCCTACCTGTCGGCGGCGGTGATGGAAGGCGCCCGCGACGGCCGCACCGTGGCCGAGCTGATGGGCGAGGGCCGCACCTGGCTCGGCCGCGACCAGGTGATGGAAGGCGTGGCCGAACTGGTGCAGGAAGTACAGGTGGAAGCCACCTTTCCCGACGGCACCAAGCTGGTGACCCTGCACCAACCCATTCAATAAGGAGGCGCCATGATACCGGGCGAATACCAGCTGGCCGAAGGCGACATCGTCCTCAATGAAGGCCGGCAGCGGCGCACCCTGAGCGTGGCCAACACGGGCGACAGGCCCATCCAGGTGGGCTCCCACTACCACTTTGCCGAGGTCAACCCGGCGCTCGTTCTGGACAGATCCCAGGCGCTCGGCTTTCGCCTCGATATCGCCGCCGGCACCGCGGTGCGCTTCGAGCCGGGCCAGAGCCGCACCGTGACCCTGGTGGCCCTGGGCGGCAAGCGGGAAGTCCATGGTTTCCGGGGACAGGTGATGGGCCCCATCGATCAGCAAGGAGGGCAGGATGAGCAAAATTAGCCGGCAGGCCTATGCGGACATGTTTGGCCCCACCCTGGGCGACCGGGTGCGGCTGGCCGACACCGAGCTGTGGATAGAAGTGGAGCAGGACTACACCCGCTACGGCGAGGAAGTGAAATTCGGCGGCGGCAAGGTGATCCGCGACGGCATGGGCCAGAGCCAGGCGGTGCGCGCCGACAGCGTGGACACGGTGATCACCAACGCCCTGATCCTGGATCACTGGGGCATCGTCAAGGCCGACCTGGCCATCAAGGATGGCCGCATCCACGCCATCGGCAAGGCCGGCAACCCGGATATCCAGGACGGGGTCACCATCAACGTGGCGCCCGGCACCGAGGTGATCGCCGGCGAGGGGCTGATCCTCACCGCCGGCGGGGTGGACGCCCATATCCACTATATCTGCCCGCAGCAGGTGGAGGAGGCGATCTGCTCCGGCATCACCACCATGCTCGGCGGCGGCACCGGCCCCGCCACCGGCAGCAAGGCCACCACCTGCACCCCCGGCGCCTGGCATATCGCCCGCATGCTGCAGGCCACCGACCAGATGCCGATGAACTTCGGCTTTCTCGGCAAGGGCAACGCCAGCCGGCCCGAGGCCCTGCGCGAGCAGCTGGAAGCCGGCGCCATGGGGCTCAAGCTGCACGAAGACTGGGGCACCACCCCGGCGGCCATCGACTGCTGCCTGTCGGTGGCGGAGGAATACGACGTGCAGATCGCCATTCACACCGACACCCTCAACGAGTCGGGCTTCGTGGAGGACACCCTGGCCGCCTTCAAGGGCCGCACCATCCACACCTACCACACCGAGGGCGCCGGCGGCGGCCACGCGCCGGACATCCTCACCGCCTGCAGCCTGCCCAACGTGCTGCCCTCGTCCACCAACCCGACCCGGCCCTATACGGTCAACACCGTGGACGAGCACCTGGACATGCTGATGGTATGCCACCACCTGGATCCCAATATCCCGGAAGACGTGGCTTTCGCCGACTCTCGCATCCGCAAGGAAACCATAGCGGCGGAAGACATCCTCCAGGATCTGGGGGTGATCTCGATGATTTCCTCCGACAGCCAGGCCATGGGCCGGGTGGGGGAGGTGGTGTGCCGCACCTGGCAGACCGCCCACAAGATGAAGGTGCAGCGCGGCCTGCTGCCGGAAGACCGGGCGCTTGGGGCCGACAACTTCCGCGCCAAGCGCTACATCGCCAAGTACACCATCAACCCGGCCATCACCCACGGCATCAGCCACGAGGTGGGCTCGGTGGAGGTGGGCAAGCTGGCCGACCTGGTGCTGTGGAGCCCGGCCTTCTTCGGCATCAAGCCGGCGCTGATCCTCAAGGGCGGCAGCATCGCTTACGCCCCCATGGGGGATGCCAACGCCTCCATCCCCACGCCCCAGCCGGTGCACTACAGGCCCATGTTCGGCGCCCAGGGGCGGGCGGCGGCGGCCAGCAGCCTGACCTTTGTCAGCCAGGCGGCGCTGGCGCGGGATCTGGCCAAGGATCTCGGCCTCACGCGACAGCTTGCGGCCTGCCGCAACACCCGCACCATCACCAAGGCCGATCTCGTCCACAACGGCGCCACCCCGGTGCTGACCGTGGACGCCCAGACCTACGAGGTGCGCGCTAACGGCGAACTGCTGCACTGCGAGCCGGCCACTGTGCTGCCCCTGGCCCAGCTGTATGCGTTGTTTTAACCAGGCGACAAGGGCGCCCTCCTGCACTGTAGGGCCGACTTGTGGGCTCGGCTTGTAGGGTCGAATTTATTCGACCGAACCCGGCGCCGGTGTTGGAAAGGTCCATTGAAATGGACCCTACGGCAAAGCCGCCACCTGCGGTATCGGCGTCAAGGCTCGACTTGTGGGCCCGACTCGTAGGGTCGAATTTATTCGACCGAACCCGGCGCCGGTGTTGGAAAGGTCCATTGAAACCGGCCCTACGGAAACAGCCGCTTATACAGAGGAAACGTATGCTGAAAATCACCCAAAACCTGGGCCAGACGGATGAACCGGCACAGGATACCCTGACCCTGCCCTTCGAGCTGCGCCGGAAGGGGCGCTTTCGCGCCGTCAGCGACGCCGGCACCGAGGTGGGGCTCTTCCTCGAGCGCGGCCAGGTGCTGGCCCAGGGCGACAGGCTCAAGAGCGAGTGCGGCCAAGTGTTCGAGGTGGCGGCGAGCCCCGAGCCCATGGTCACCGCCCACGCGGCGGACTGGCCGGGTTTCGCCCGGGCCTGCTATCACCTGGGCAACCGCCACGTCACCCTGGAAATCGGCCCGCTCTGGCTGCGTTTTCCGCCGGATCATGTGCTGGAGCACCTGGCCGAGCACCTGGGCCTGCGGCTGGAGCACGGTGAGGCGCCCTTCAACCCCGAATCCGGCGCCTACCAGGGCCTGGGGGGCCATCACCATCATGATGATCACGGGCACCACCATGACCACTGAGGTGAGGGAACTGCTCGGGCTGCTGCACCTGGCCAGCCCGGCGTTGCCCATCGGCGGTTTCGCCTATTCCTCCGGCCTGGAATCGGCCATCGATCTGGGCTGGGTCGGCGACGAAGACGGCCTGGAGCAGTGGCTGGCCGGTGCCCTGCAGGGGCTGGCGCACCTGGACCTGCCGGTGCTGCTGCGCCTGTACCGGGCCCTGGAGCAGGGAGATAACGACGCGCTGGCGCACTGGAACGATTTTGTGCGCGCCGGCCGCGAAACCCGCGAACTGCTGTTCGAGGACGAACAGCAGGCCCGGGCCCTGGTGCGGCTGCTGAAGGGGCAGGGCGTCGACGTGGCCCGGCTGCCCGCGCCGCCGGCATTGATGAGCGCCTGGGCCCTGGCCGCCCGCAGCTGGGGGCTGAGCGCCGAGGGCGCGGCCCTGGGCTTTGCCTGGAGCTGGCTCGAAAACCAGCTCACCGTGGCCAGCAAGACGCTGCCCCTTGGCCAGACGTCGGCCCAGCGGCTGCTGCTGGCACTCAAGCCGGCATTGGCCGGGGCGCTGGCCCTGGCCGGTGAACTGCACGACGACCAACTGGGGCTGAGCCTGCCCGGCCAGGTGCAGGCCAGTGCCCTGCACGAAACCCAATATTCCCGTTTATTCCGGAGTTGAACCATGAGTACACAATGTTTACGCGTAGGTGTGGGCGGGCCGGTCGGCTCGGGCAAGACGGCGCTGCTGCGCCAGCTGTGCCTGGCCCTGCGGGATCACTATGATCTGGCGGTGGTCACCAACGACATCTATACCAAGGAGGATGCCGAATTCCTGCTGCGCAACGAAGCGCTGGCCGAGGATCGCATCATGGGGGTGGAAACCGGTGGCTGCCCGCACACCGCCATCCGCGAAGACGCCTCCATGAACCTGGCGGCCATCGACACCCTGCAGGAGCGCCACCCCGGCCTCGAACTGGTGCTGGTGGAAAGCGGCGGCGACAACCTCTCCGCCACCTTCAGCCCCGAGCTGTCGGATCTCACCCTCTACGTGATCGACGTCTGCGCCGGCGACAAGATCCCCCGCAAGGGCGGCCCCGGCATCACCAAGTCCGACTTGCTGATCATCAACAAGACCGATCTGGCGCCCATGGTCAACGCCTCCCTGGAGGTGATGGACAGGGACGCCAAACGCATGCGCGGCGAGCGCCCCTTCGTCTTCACCAACCTGATGCGCGGCGACGGCCTGGGCGACATCATCCAGTTTATCCAGCAACAGGGCATGCTGCGCCCGCTGCCCGCCGACTTTGCCATAACAACCACAAAGGAAGGAGCATAACCATGAACAGAGCACTGATAGTCCTGATGACCCTGGCCCCCGCCGCCGCCTTCGCCCACCCGGGCCATGGCGATCACGGCCTGGTGTCCGGCTTTACCCACCCGCTGCTGGGTTGGGATCACCTGCTGGCCATGGTGGCGGTGGGCATGCTGGCGGTGCTGGGCCGGGAGCAGAAAGCCTGGCAATTGCCGCTGGCCTTTGTGGCGGCCATGGTGGTAGGCGCCCTGCTCGGCATCGGCGGCGTCGGCATGGCCGGGGTGGAAACGGGCATTCTCGCCTCGCTGGTGGTGCTGGGCGGCATGTTGGCCGCCGGCGTCACCGGTTTTACCGGCCTGGCCCTGGGGCTGTGCGCCCTGTTCGGCCTGTTCCACGGCAACGCCCATGGCCTGGAGCTGCCGGCCCACGGCTCGGCGCTGGGCTATTTCGCCGGCTTCGTGGCCGCCACCGCCCTGCTGCACGCCGCCGGCT
>NZ_NMUO01000010.1 GCF_002237365.1 Zobellella denitrificans | reverse complement strand
GTGACCCTGTGCGACGGCGAAGGACGGCTGCTCGACATGGGCACCGAGTTCGACGACATCAGCCCCTGGTCCTACAGCGCCGCCTTCGAGGCGGTGGCCCGGCCCGGCCCGCGGGAGGGAGAGGTGATCGAAAACCGCCGCCTGCTGCACAGCGTGATGATCCGCGCCGGCTTCACCAACCTGCCCAGCGAGTGGTGGCACTTCGACTACGGCAACCAGTCCTGGGCCTGGTACAGCCAGGCTCCCCAGGCCCTGTTCGGGGCCATGTCACTGCCCGGCCTGCAACAGCGCTGGCAGCGGCAGGTGGCGGTTTTTCCCCGCTAGAGCAAGAGCACCGCATGGTGTAAAACTCGGGCGGCGACCACTCTTGGGGCGCGGGCGGCTCGCCTGCGCTTCACCAGCAAGGCATAGATCTGCACAGGGCGGTGTTTTCCTGCCGCCCTGAGTGGCGGGGCGAGGGGTCCGCGCGGGGAGCAGTGTTCCGTTTTTTTTTTGCTTTTGCTCTATTGTTGTTGCTTTTCGGTGGCGCAGCTTCTGGGGGCCACGCCGGCGAGCGGGGGGCATGGATGACGATACTTTATACTGTTGCGGTTGATTTTTTATTCATTAAAAACGCTGGTTCTGGCGAACGACTTGTTAATTCCACTTACAACCGCTTACTTTTTAGCAAATGAAAATGTGATATTGCTTACATATTTTAAAATTGTACCGGTGGCAAAACCCAGACAGTTTTTACCTTATGTAAACCGGAAGGCGCTTTTTTGAAGCCGGGTGGTAAACGGGGTGTTTTAATTTTATTTCTTTAAAAACAATGGGTTGAAGTTTCTTGCGGGACTGGGGTATAAGCAGGGTAACCGGCTTGCTGCGGGCTGTTGCCCTGTTGTTAACCATCGGGTGTGCTATTGATAAGAAATTCTAATCGGTAGTCCTACTTGTGTTAAGCCGGATAGCGGAGTAATTTTCTCTGCACTTATCGATTGGACTAGGTTTGATCGTTAATAGAAAGCCCCTGTCAGGACAATGTTCTGCCCAAGCAGACATCCTAAATCAGAACAAAGGACGTTAGTATGAGTGCATTAGTCGATGCCATTAATGGTTATATCTGGAGCCTGCCCCTGATCTATCTGTGTCTGGGTGTAGGTCTGTACTTTTCTCTGCGTACCCGCTTCCTGCAAGTCCGTCACATCAAAGAAATGGTCCGCCTGATGTTCAAGGGCGAATCCTCTCCCGCCGGTATTTCCTCCTTCCAGGCCCTGGCGCTGTCGCTGTCCGGCCGCGTTGGTACGGGTAATATCGCCGGTGTGGCCACCGCCATCACCTTCGGTGGTCCCGGTGCCGTGTTCTGGATGTGGGTCGTGGCTTTCCTGGGTGCCGGTACCGCCTTTATCGAGTCGACCCTGGCGCAGATCTACAAGGAAAAAGACGACAACGGATTGTATCGTGGCGGTCCCGCCTACTACATCGAGAAAGGCCTGGGCATCAAGTGGTTCGCCTGGATCTTCGCCTTTGCCACCATCATCGGCTGCGGTCTGCTGCTGCCGGGCGTACAGGCCAACAGTATCGCTTCCGGTATCGAGAATGCCTTCGGCATTCCCACTTCAGTGTCTGCCGCCGCCGTGGTGGTGCTGCTGGGCCTGATCATCTTCGGTGGTATCAAGCGTATCGCTCACTTCACCCAGGTGGTGGTGCCCTTTATGGCGCTGGGCTATATCCTGGTGGCCTTCGTGATCATCATCATGAACGTCAGCCAGCTGCCCAGCGTGATCAGCCTGATCGTGGGTAGCGCCTTCGGCCTGCAGGCCGGCTTCGGTGCCATCCTGGGCCTGGCCATCGAGTGGGGCGTGAAGCGCGGTATCTACTCCAACGAAGCGGGCCAGGGTACCGGTCCTCACGCCGCCGCCGCCGCCGAGGTGTCTCACCCGGCCAAGCAGGGTCTGGTGCAGAGCTTCTCCGTGTACATCGACACCCTGTTCGTATGCTCCGCCACCGCCTTCATGGTGATCATCACCGGTGCCTACAACGTCATGGGCAAGGCCGGCGAAGCCATCGTTGAAAAACTGCCGGGCGTGTCTGCCGGCCCGGGTTACACCCAGGCGGCGGTCGAGTCGGTGATGCCTGGCTTCGGCAGCATCTTCGTGGCGGTGGCGCTGTTCTTCTTCGCCTTTACCACCATCCTGGCCTACTACTACATCGCCGAGACCAACGTGGCCTACATCAACCGTCAGGTACACCGTCCCTGGTTGATCTTCGCCCTCAAAATCGCACTGATGGCCTCTGTGGTGTACGGCGCCGTCCGTACTGCCGAGCTGGCCTGGGGCCTGGGTGACATCGGTGTGGGTCTGATGGCCTGGCTGAACATCGTCGCCATCCTGCTGCTGCAAAAGCCGGCGCTGATCGCCCTGAAGGACTATGAGGCGCAGAAGGCCAAGGGCCTGGATCCCACCTTCGATCCCACCAAGCTGGGCATCAAGAACGCCGATCACTGGGTCAAGGACAAGAAAGCCAAGTCCGGTGCCGTGGGTGACGAAGTGGTTGCCGACGCCCAGGTGGAGCGCAGCTAAGTCTGACCAGCAGCTGTAGTGACAAAGAGTGACAAGGCCGGGAACCCTCCCGGCCTTTTCTTTATGCCGGCGCCAGGCCTTGGTTGCTGGTCCCACCCCGGGTGCCCGCTTGCACCTATACTCGCCGATGACGTAACGTTACTGTTTCTAAAAGAAATGGCTGCATATTCCCCCTTAAGGAGAGGCGAGAGATGGACACTTCCAACCCCCTGTGGCAAACCGGCTGGTATTGTGACGGCCAGTGGCGTACCAGCCCCGACAGTTACGAGGTGCGCAACCCGGCCAGCGGCGAGGTCATCGCCAGGGTGGCCCGCTGCGGCGGCGCCGAAACCGACGAGGCCATCGCCGCCGCCGAGCGGGCCCTGGTCAGCTGGCGCAAGACCACGCCCAAGGAGCGGGGCGCCGTGCTGCGCCGCTGGTATGAACTGATGATGCAGCACCAGGATGAACTGGCCGAGCTGATGGTGCTGGAGCAGGGCAAGCCCCTGACCGAGGCCAAAGGCGAGGTGGCCTATGCCGCCAGCTTCCTCGAATGGTTCGCGGAAGAAGCCAAGCGCGCCTACGGCGAAACCATCCCCAGCCCCAGGCAGGAAAACCGGCTTTGGGTGGTGAAGGAGCCGGTGGGTGTCATCGCCGCCATCACCCCCTGGAATTTCCCCTTCGCCATGCTCACCCGCAAGGTGGGGCCGGCCATCGCCGCCGGCTGCACCGCCGTGGCCAAGGCCTCGGAAGAAACCCCCCTCTGTGCCAATGCGCTGGCGGTGCTGGCCGAGCGGGCGGGCATGCCACCCGGGGTGCTCAACCTGGTGTCCGGCGATGCGCCGGCCATCGGTGAGGCCATGATGGCGAGCCCGGCGGTGCGCAAGCTGTCTTTTACCGGCTCCACCCGGGTGGGCAAACTGCTGATGGCCAGGGCCGCCGACACGGTGAAAAAACTCTCCCTGGAGCTGGGTGGCAACGCCCCCTTTATCGTGTTCGACGACGCGGATCTGGACGCGGCCGTGGCCGGGGCCCTGGCTTCCAAGTTCCGCAACACCGGCCAGACCTGCGTGTGCGTCAACCGCTTCTTCGTGCAGGACGGGATCTACGACGCCTTCGTCAGCCGCCTGGCCGAGGCCGCGTCCGCCATGAAGGTGGCCGATGGCCTGACTACCGGCGCCCAGCAGGGGCCGCTGATCAACCCGGCGGCGCTGGCCAAGGTGGAGCGCCATGTGGCGGACGCCCTGGCCCAGGGCGGCCAACTGGTGTGTGGCGGTGCGCGCCATGAACTTGGCGGTACCTTCTATCAGCCCACCGTGATCCGCGAGGCCCACGAAGGCATGCAACTGGCCCAGGAGGAAACCTTCGGCCCGGTGGCGGCCTGCTTCCGCTTCCAGGACGAGGCCGAGGCCGTGCGCCGCGCCAACGCCACCCCCTTCGGCCTGGCCGCCTACTTCTACACCAAGGATCTGAACCGGGTGATCCGGGTGGCCGAGGCGCTGGAATCGGGCATGGTGGGGGTGAACGAGGGCATCATCTCCAACGAGGTGTCCCCCTTCGGCGGGGTCAAGGAATCCGGCCTGGGCCGGGAAGGTGCGCGCATCGGCCTGGAGGAGTTTCTGGAAACCAAATACATCAACCTGGGCGGGATTTCACAATAAAGGGCTGTGGGGGGATATCCCCCCACAGCTGCTATTAATAAAAACCAATAACTGCTTGCTTCTAAATTGCTTGGGTTACTATTTTTTTGATTGAGTGCTTGATAAGCAATCGCTATAGAAGGCATTTATATCACTCGCTATTAAGTCCTCATCATATGGTCCACCTTTAGGGCCGTAATGATAGTCATCATCTTTTGCGCTGGCATGCACGCCCGCAATCTTGGATATTATGCATCCGCGTATTTTCCCGGGGATTGTTTTGTAGAACTCATCATTATTTATTATTCCATTTGCTACTGAAGGTGGTGCGGGGTATTCTGCTGAAATCATACCAAAAGTAACTGTCTCTTCATCATAACCATAATCATTTCCGTGTTTGGTGGATACGATCAGTTGATAATCTCCTATTTCCGTTACATACCAATCAAAGTTGTAGCTGTCAGGGCAATTGTTATCTAAAGCTGGGGTGGAGTTGCTATGGATAATACTGAAGTCTTGCTGATTTTCATGCTTGGCTTCTACTTTTATTTCGCTGATGGCTGATGTCATGCAGTTGTTATTGTTTGGATTTAATAGGGATATTTCTAGTTTTACATTTATGTTGTCAGGAAAGTTGCTATATACGATTCCTTTGGGAGATACTATTTCAACCTCTGATTCAAAGGGTAATGCAGAGAAAGAAATGAACGTGGTTGCCAGTAAAGCTATGTGTGGGTTTTTCATTTTAGGCCTCCATGCCTTGCTTTTTTAGGTCGCCAAAGAGTGGCGGATGGTGGCTGGCTAGATACCAAATTCAGCTCTGTATCATCCAATAACACTCTTCAAAAGAACCAATAAAAACTCTAGGCAACCCGGCTGTCTCAAGGAGACCCTTGGCTTTCCGGCCCCGTATCGCTACGGGTGTGGCTTTGGCTAGTTGTCTCACCCTTGGGCATCGGGCGATAACAATGTAAAGGTATGATTATTATCTACAGCCTGAATGATAGTGTATCGACCGCAATACAGGCGCGAGGTTGGTTATATTTTTTTTGCATATGAGACTGAGTTGAAAATAACTCACATATCTATGCTGAGTGTCGGTAAAGCGCTGCCGGCTTGTTCTGATGGGGGAAGGCGACTCTCGGCCTGCAGGTAGGGTTTCAGTCAGCCAGGCAGTCACCGCCGTTGCGATTCAGCCAGCCGGGCAGGGCGCGGTACAGCGCCTCGCGCATCCGCCGGGTATGGGAGCCCGACCAGTACAGGCGGCGGCAACGGGGGCACTGGAACACCGGCGCCATGCCCTCGGGGGGCAGTGGCGGCGGGTGGCCGCTCAGCTCCCCGGCCCGGGCCGGGCACAGGGGGGTGTTGCACAGCAGGCAACGGCGGAACAGTGCCGTCGGCGGTGGGAGCCGGCAAGCCAGGATCACCTGCTCCAGCTGTTCCAGGGGAACCGATGCGTCTATCAGCAGGACCCGGGCCGGGCGCAGAAAGCGTACCAGGTGCCTGTCCCGGGTGAGCAGTATCCGCCCTTCGGCATTGGCCAGTTCCACCAGTTGGTGGTCGTCCAGTTCGGGTTGGTAGCAGGTGTCGTAGTCCAGCACCCGCAGCCAGCGCGCCAGCCGCCCCAGCATGGCGTCGGCCACAAAGCGGGGAGCCTGGTGTCTGCCCATCCACTCTCATCTCCATGCCGTCTTTGCGCTTGCGGTCATGTCGCTCCTGTTCTCCTGGCTGGCACTGTCATCGTATCTATTCTGCGTGGCTCAGTCGGAACTGGTTTCGTTCTCATCCTCTGGCTCTGCCGGCGGCACTTCAACCTCTTCTTCCTTATCGGGGAGGGCTGCGTCTTCCTCTTTCACGTCCATGCCCACGTCCATTTCCACTCCCGCCGCCGGTGTCGGCTCTTCTCCCAATACTTCTATGCTTTGGGTGGTGCCTTTCAGCACCACCACGGAGCGGGACTCCTGGGCCTGGGGCTGAAGGGCCAGCAGGCAGCAAGCGGCAAACAGCAGGCTATATGGCTTCATTTTTATGATCCTCCGGGGATGGGCTCTGCCCTTTAAATCTAGCATTGCCGATGGAGAGCGGGCTGACGGAAGAGGAGACCGAACGGAATTTACCGGCGAACTGGCTACACTCTACAAGGCGGGTGTCTAATGGCACTTGTTGGTGTTTCTATTTCCATCACAGGAGAGCCGCCATGAGTACAGCGTCATCCCGACCCTCGTCCACCCTGCTGATGCCGGTGTTTATCCCGGCGGTGATCGTTATCGCCCTGATGGTGGTCGGCACCATGAGCAACCCGCAACTGGCGGGAGAGATTTTTTCCCGTACCCTGGCCTATATCACTACCCACTTCGGCTGGTTCTACATGCTGTCGGTGGCCATCTTCCTGGTGTTTATCGTCTCCCTGGCCTTTAGCCGCTGGGGCAATATCAAGCTGGGGCCGGATCACGCCGAGCCGGAATACAGCTTTCCCGCCTGGTTCGCCATGCTGTTTTCCGCCGGCTACGGCATCGCCCTGCTGTTCTTCGGCGTGGCCGAGCCGGTGCTGCACTACGCCTCTCCCCCCGAAGGGCCGGCCCTGACGGTGGACGCGGCCAAGCAGGCCATGCAGATCGCCTTTTTCCACTGGGGCTTTCATATCTGGGCCATCTACGGCCTGGTGGGGCTGGCCCTGGCCTATTTCGCCTTTCGCCACGGTCTGCCGCTGTCGATGCGTTCCACCCTGTATCCGCTGATCGGCGATCGCATCCACGGTCCCCTGGGGCATGCGGTGGACACCTTCGCCATTCTCGGCACCCTGTTCGGCATCGCCACCACCCTGGGACTGTCGGTGGCCCAGATCAATGCCGGCCTCAACTACCTCTGGCCGGGCATTCCGGTCAGTACGGGGGTGCAGATCATCGCCATAGTGGTGATCACCGCCCTTGCCATTTTCTCGGTGGTGGCGGGCATGGACAAGGGGGTGAAGCGGCTGTCGATCCTCAACATGGTGCTGGCCATTTCGCTGATGCTGTTCGTGTTTGCGGTGGGGCCGACCGTCTTCATCCTCAACACCTTCATGCAGAACACCGGCAGCTACCTGAGCAACATAGTGGAGCGCACCTTCAACCTGCAGGCCTATACCGCCAGCGACTGGATCGGCAACTGGACCCTGTTCATCTTCGGCTGGACCATCGCCTGGGCGCCCTTCGTCGGTCTCTTTATCGCCAAGATCAGCCGGGGCCGTACCATCCGCCAGTTCGTGGTGGGGGTGATGGTGGTGCCCACCTTCTTCACCTTCCTGTGGTTTTCGGTGTTCGGCGACACCGCCCTGCACATGATCATGGTGGAAGGCTACACCCGGCTGATCGACGAGGTGCAGGCGGACCACGCCATCGCCCTGTTCAAGCTGTTCGAGCGGTTGCCGCTGACCGGCATGGTGTCTTTTGTGGCCGTTTTCCTGATCATCACCTTCTTCGTCACCTCCTCCGACTCCGGCTCCCTGGTGATCGATTCCCTCGCCTCGGGCGGTGCCCAGCATACCCCTGCCTGGCAGCGGGTGTTCTGGGCCAGCACCGAAGGGCTGGTGGCGGCGGCGCTGCTGCTGGCCGGGGGGCTGAGCGCATTGCAGACCGCTTCCATCGTCAGCGCCCTGCCGTTTGCCATCATCATGCTGATCGCCGCCATCGGCATGTGGCGGGCCCTGATCATCGAAGGCCATCACGAGGTCAGCCTGCAGCACCACATGCATTCCCGTCAGGGAGCGGGCAGGCAGGGGCCCGGTTTCTGGAAGAAACGGCTGGCCAGCCTGGTGGATTTTCCACCCCGGGACAAGGTCGAGGGTTTTATTCTCGGTACCGCACTGGAAAGCATGAAAAAAGTGGAGCAGGAGCTGGAACAGCAGGGTTGGGAAGCCGAGGTCAACCTGGACGAGGAGCTGTGCCGGGCCCGCTTCGAGGTGTTCAAGGAAGGGCAGGTGGAGTTTATCTACGAGATCCGCCTGCGCGCCTATGCCATGCCCGATTTCGCCTTCCCCGAGACGGAGCGGGATCTGGACGGCGACGACCATTACTACCGGGCCGAAGTGTTCCTGCGCCGGGGTGGCCAGGCCTATGACGTTTATGGCTACGATCAACCGGACATCATCAGCGACATCCTGGATCAGTTCGAGAAGTACCTGCACTTCCTGCATATCTCGCCGGGGATTTTGCCCTGGAAGATGGAAGAGCACGACGATGACACCCCGCCCGCCCGGGAAGGGGAGGAAAGCCCGGCCAAAACGTGACCGGGATCTTTAGGTTGTTAACACCAAGGGGCAGGCTGTGCGGGCTTGCCCTTTTTGCAGAGGAGCAGCCCGGGTGGTACACGAGTTGATTCGAGCCGGGAGGGGAACTCAGTTGCCGTTGAACATGGCTTCCATGGCGGCTTCCTTGTCGTCTCCGGCGGCCGGTTGGGCTTGGGGCTGCGCTTGTGCCTGGGGCTGAGGGGCGGTTTCCAGCTGCTTCAATTGCTGCTCCGCCGCCTGCAACTGGGCGCGGGTTGCGGCCAGCTCGGCCTGCAACTGGCTGAGGGCGGGCTCGGCCTGCGGCGCTGGCGGCTGCAGGGTTTGCGGTGCCAGCGCCGGTGCCTCGGCATTGGTTTCGGGGCCGGCCAGGGGCAGCATGGCCGGGGCCGTGTTGTGGTTCAGCCAGTCCTGCAGGGCGGCGGGCCAGACTGCCGCCCGGCCGGTATGGGATTCGGTGAACACCTTGGTCTGCTCGCCGGTGTTGAGCAGGGCCGCCATCTGGTTGGTTTCCGAGTTCCACACCAGGCCGGCCCGTTCCGGACCTTCCAGCGGGTTATAGCGGGAAGCGAGGTAAAACAGCGGACCTTCCTGCTGCAGCTCGGTGGCGGTGCGCAGCAGGTTGACGGTGGTGTCGTAATGGGGGCCGAGCAGGCCGGTCATCCGGGTTTTGATCACCGGCTGTTCGAACAGGTTGGTGGTGTTGGGATCCAGCCCCACCATGGGTTTGAGCAGGGCCCACATCAACTGGCCCTGGCCCATGGCCAGCATGGGGGCCACACAGGCACTCAGCAGCAGGCTGAGCACGGCCGCTTTCAGCAGGGTTAACAGACGCATCTGAGAATCCATTTAATTTATTAAAAACAAGGGTTTACCTATACGAGTCCGGCGCAGGGCCGCACTCCATGGAACAGGCGCGCGCACGTTACCATAAATTGACCAAAAAGAGGCCAGGGGGGTAAAAAAATAGTCCCCTGCCTGGCGGCACGGCCGCGGAAAAGCCCTGTCGGTTCAATGGCCAAGGCGGTTTTCCCGGCGGCAGGGGCGAGCGGCGGTGGTGCGACAGTCCCTGCGTGCAGCGGTGCTTGTCGCCTCCTGTGACAGGCGCGACCGGTGGGCAGCAACGGAAGGCATGATCCGGGGACGGCTTTTTGGCATTCTTGTCCCTTTTCAGGAGACGGCGATGACGCGGATGGCAAGATTGGGGGCCGTGCTGGCCCTGTTACTGAGCGCCTGTGGCGGCGAGCCGCAGCAGGAGATCCGCCTGCTCAGCGGCGAGAGCCGGCAGGAGCTGGCCAGCAGCCATATGGCCGCGGCCGTGCTGGAGCGGGCCGGTTTCGAGGTGACGGTGGCGTCCGCCAACCTGGGCCAGCGCTGGCAGCGGCTGTGGGCCGGCGAGGCGGACGCCAGCCTGAGTATCTGGATGCCCGAAGCCTCGGCCCCCTTTGTGGAGCGCTTTTTCGAGCGGCTGCACGATCTGGGCCCCAACTACCTGGGACCACGGCTGGAGGAAGGGGAGTGGCCCGAAGGCGACAGGCCCCATACCCTGGCCCGCCGGGCCCTGGAACAGGGCGCGCCCGGGGCGCTCGAGCTGCTGGCCGGAATGCGCTGGCAACGGGAAGAGTTGGAGTGGGTGCTGGCCGAGTGGCAGGCAACCGGCGACCCCGCCCGGGCGGCCAGGGCCTGGCTGGCACGCAAAGAGGGTGCCGACTGAAACTGTTTGCTGCCCGGGCCGAGGATAATGTTGCCCGCCGGCTGTCCGGACCGGCACGGGGCGGCTAAGTTTTACTGGAGAGAGGGACAAGCGGGATAACAGGACCGGCTGCCAGGCTGGCGGTATTTCAATGTTAAAGGAGTAACATGGCATGTCTTATATCCGGAACATCCTGCTCGGGATGGCGGGACTGTTGCTGGCCGGTGCCGTTTCGGCACAGCCGGCGCAAGGTTTGATGCGGGCGGGCTTCGAGCCCTGCCCCGATCCCGGCCAGGCTATCGAATCCCTGGCCACCCCCTGCATGGCCCTGGTGCAGTTCGGCGAGGCCCAGGCGCCGGGCAGGGGGGCGCAGCTGCTGAGGGGGGCCGGCGCCGTGGTGCGCTTCGATTTTCCCGTCCTCAACGGCGCCGCCGTGCTGGTGCCGAACGAGCGGGTCTACTGGGCCCTGGTCAATGATCAGCGCATCGCCCGGCTGCTCCCCGACCGGCGGCTGGGCATAGCCGCCCCGCCCAGCAGGTGTAGTCCCTGGCCCTCCTGCAAGAATGATGATGGTGGAGCCCAGCCTCCCGAGCCGGGCACTTCCAACCCCATCCCCGCCGGGGTCCAGCGTATCGGTGCCGATCAGGTGTGGAACCGGACCACCGGGCCCAGCGCCACCGGACTGGGCGTGATCGTCTGGGTGGTGGATACCGGGGTGGATGGCAGCCATGCGGATCTGCAGCCAGACAGCGGCACCGGTATTGGCGGCTATATCGGCGGCGTCAGCTGCCTGGGCACCGCCTCGACGGCCAGTTGCGTAACGGATGGCGGCATCGACGACAATGGCCACGGCACCCATGTGGCGGGTATCGTCGGCGCCCGCCATAACGATATCGACGTGGTGGGCGTGGCGCCGGATTCGGCCATCGCCTCGGTCAAGGTACTGGACAGCACCGGCAACGGCTACGATTCCAACCTGATCGCCGGGCTGGAGTATATTGCCAGTCAGGCCGCCACCGGGGGCCTGCATGTGGTCAATATGAGCCTGGCTCGTCCGGGTAACTGCCAGCCCGGAGAGGAAGACAGCGGCGCCGCCCTGATCAGCGATAGCCTGACCTGGTTGAACCAGAGGGGCGTGGCGGTGGTGGCTGCAGCCGGCAACGATCCCAACAAGGAGATCTCCGACCTGGTGCCCGCCGGTTGTCCCCAGGTGATGGCCGTGGCCAGCACCACCGCAATGGATGGCACCAACAAGTGCCGGGCCCTGCGCGGCAGCATTTTGGCGGACACCGCCTCCTACTTCACCACCGACGGCGCCGGCGTGCTGGTATCGGCGCCCGGCTCGACCCGGGAGGACAACACCTGCGGCGGCATCCAGCCCAAGGGCATACTGTCCCTGGCGGTGGGCGGCGGCACCACCGAGAAGAACGGCACCAGCATGGCGGCGCCCCATGTGGCCGGGCTGGCGGCCCTGATGCTGCAGGCTGACGCAGCCCTGCCCCCGGACGGGGTACGTACCCTTATCGGCTGTCACGCCACTCGGCGCGGTCAGGCCCCCCTGTCCCATCCTTTTATCAGCCAGTCTTTCGATGGGGAGAGGGAAGGGATTGCCTGGGCCCCGGCCACGGTGGGCGCCCAACCCTGCAACTAAAACGGCTCAGGGGAAAGGGTGTCCGCCTGGCGGACGCCCTGCTCGGAGCTATCGGCTCAGACCGGCAGGGCCAGCAGGTCGTAGCGGCTGATAAGGCGCGCCACCTCTTCCTGGGGCAGATCCACCTCGGCCTGCACCAGCTCGTCATCAGCGCCCGCACGCTGGAGGCGGGGCTGTTGAGGATCAGCTCCCGCAGGGACAGGGTACCGACCAGCCGGCGGCGCTCGTCCAGCACATAGAGCTGGTAGATGGTCTCGGCGTCCGGCGCGGTCCGGCGCACCAGGGCCAGCCCCCGACCTGTCATAGGTTCGGAAGTGGTTGTCTGTAAGCTACAACTACTGGGTTCCATGAGTATCTCTACCGTGATGCCGGAAATTCGGCGCGCGTTATCTATCCGAAGCTGGCGGCGGGAGCAAGGCCAAATGGGTCATGATCTTGCGATTGGGCACCGACGAAAGCCGGCCAGGCTTGACCTGGGTCATGGTGGTATTCGGAAAGCCGGGCTAGCCTGAGCGGGCGGTGACCGCGAGGCGCCGTCTATACCCTTTGGAGGACAAGCTATGAACAGGCGATTTTCATGGAAGCGGGCACTGGTGCTGACCATGGCGCTGGGAACGGGGGGCACAGCCCTGGCCCAAGGCATGGGACCGGGCATGGGCATGATGCAGGGCCCCGGC
This sequence comes from Zobellella denitrificans, assembly GCF_002237365.1. GTDB lineage: Bacteria > Pseudomonadota > Gammaproteobacteria > Enterobacterales > Aeromonadaceae > Oceanimonas > Oceanimonas denitrificans. Next base: position 50,955 of record NZ_NMUO01000010.1, on the reverse strand, counting down.
ATGGGAATGGGGCCCATGATGGGGGGCGGCATGCCCTGCGGCCCCATGGGCATGCATCCGGGCTGGATGGCGGGGGCCCAGGGGCCGTTGACCGAGCAGCAGCGGCAGGCGCTGGCGGCCCTGCAGCAGGAACTGCACGCTTCCCATTGGGAGCTGATGCAGGAAATGCACAAGCTGCAGGCTGGCCAGATGATGCCCGACGCCCCGGCGGACAAGGCTGCCATCCTGGAGATGCACCGCAAGATGAGCGATATCCATCTCAAGATGCTGGAGCTGCGGCTCGATGCCCAGGAAAAAATGAACGAGATCCTGAAACCACAATAACCGCCCACCAGGATACGGGCGGCCTTGTCCGCCGCCCGTGTATTGTCATGGACTCATGACGCTCTCCGTCATAAGCTGGCGCTTATTGCCCCTGCCAACGAGATGTCGCAATGAGTGGTATGAATGGATTTGATGCCGACCGGGATGTCTACCGCACCTTGCTGGAGTCCACCAAGGCGATTCCCTGGAAGATAGACTGGCACAGCATGACCTTCAGCTATATCGGCCCCCAGATAGAAACGCTGCTGGGCTGGTCGCCGGACAGCTGGGTCAGCGTCAACGACTGGGTGGAGCGCATGCATCCGGAGGACAGGGAGCGGGTGGTGGGCTTTTGCGTCAGCCAGTCCCAGGCGGGCACCGATCACGAGGCCGATTACCGGGCCCTGACCAGGGACGGGGACTATGTGTGGATCCGGGATGTGGTGCACGTGGTGCGCAACGAAGAGGGCGGGGTGGAGTCGCTGGTCGGTTTTATGTTCGACATCAGCGAGCGCAAGCATACCGAGCAGCAGTTGATCCGGCTGCAGAAGGAACTCGAGGAGCTGTCCTACAAGGACGGTCTCACCGGAATAGCCAACAGGCGCATGTTCGACGCCACTCTGGAGCAGGAGTGGAACGACGCACGGCGCCGATGCCAGCCATTGTCATTGATCCTGCTGGATATCGATAATTTCAAGGAATATAACGACCATTTCGGCCATCTCCAGGGGGATGATTGCCTGCGGACGGTGGCCCGGATCCTGAGCCGGGCTGCGACCCGGCCGCGGGACTTCGTCGGCCGCTTCGGCGGCGAGGAGTTCGCGCTGATCCTGCCCGAGAGCGATGCCCGTGCCGCTCGCACCGTGGCCGAGCGCTGCCGGCAGTTGCTTACCGAGCAGGCCCTGCCCCATCCGGCGGCGCTTGCCACGCCGACCGTCACCCTCAGCCTGGGGGTGTCCAGCCTGGTGCCCGGAGAGCAAGACTGTCCCCTGGCTTTTATCGAGTCTGTGGACAGGCTGCTGTACCGGGCCAAGCAGTCGGGGCGCAACCGTATCGAGGCCGGCTGAGCGGAGGATGCCTCGTCTGGTGTGGGTTCAAAAACAGTAAAGGCGCCCACCTTTTAGGTAAAGCGCCTTTACTGTCAATAACTTGCAGTCAAGCTATCAGTTCATGCCGTATTTCTTCAGCTTCTTGCGCAGGGTGCCGCGGTTGATGCCCATCATGTTGGCGGCGCGGGTCTGGTTGCCGCGGGTGTATTGCATGATCACGTCCAGCATGGGCGCTTCGACTTCGGCGAGGACCAACTCATACAGCTCGGTTACTTCCTGGCCGTTGAGCTGGGCCAGGTAATTGCGCAGGGCCTGCTCCACCGAGTTGCGCAGCGGGCGCTGGGTAGGCTGCTCGGAGGTCGGAGATTTAGTAGTAGTAACCAGTGCATCGGAAGTCGTAGTTTGTTCGAACATATCGGGTCTGCTCTTCTTTTGTTCGTTTAAGCTATATTCGCGAAATATCGCTCCAAGGCGTCGAGCTGCTGCCCGGCTGCCTCGAGGGCGTTGAAATCACTGCGAAAGTCACGGCCCGCGTCACTTCCCTGCAGGTACCACCCCACATGTTTCCGGGCGATCCGTACGCCCATCGCCTCACCGTAAAACTCGTGCAATGCGGCAACATGTTCCCGGATCATGGCCCGCTCCTGGTCCTTGGGGAGCGGTGCGGGAGTGGTGCCCTGCTCAAGATAGTGGCGGATTTCTCTGAAAATCCATGGCCGCCCCTGGGCAGCCCGGCCAATCATGATGGCATCGGCGCCGGTGTAATCCAGTACAAAACGCGCCTTTTCCGGGCTGTCGATATCCCCGTTGGCGACAACGGGAATGGAGACGGCTTGCTTTATTGCCCTGATGGTGTCGTATTCCGCTTCCCCCTTGTACATGCAGGCGCGGGTGCGGCCATGCACGGCCAGGGCCCGGATGCCGCAGTCTTCGGCGATGCGGGCAATCTGCACGCCGTTGCGGTGGTCCGGATCCCAGCCGGTACGTATCTTCAGGGTCACCGGAACCGCCACTGCCTTGACCACGGCGCTGACGATAGACTCGACCAGATCCGGGTACTGCAGCAGGGCGGAGCCTGCCATCTTCTTGTTCACTTTCTTCGCCGGGCAACCCATGTTGATGTCGATGATCTGCGCGCCCTGGTCCACGTTGAACCGGGCGGCATCGGCCATCAGTTCCGGGTCGGCACCGGCAATCTGTACGGAGCGGACACCCGTTTCCCCTTCATGATCCATACGCCGGCGCGACTTGTCGGAATCCCGCAGCAGGGGATTGGACGACATCATCTCCGACACGGCCATACCGGCCCCCATGCGCAGGCACAGGGTGCGGAAAGGCCTGTCGGTCACGCCGGCCATCGGCGCCACCAGCAGCGGCGCGGACAATTTGTAAGGACCAATTTCCATGGGACGGGGCTGTCTCGGCTCAGGGTCGCGTATCTTACGCATTTTTTGGGATGCTGAAAAGGTCACAAATTGACCGGATCGCATTTTTTTATAAGTCAAGATGCAGGGGCATTTTTTGTGTAAAAAACCGGCTGGTTGCCCTTGCCGGCGCGGCCTGGCGGCGGCTGGGCCGGCCGCCGGAACGGCCTGTCAGCGCTTGTGGCCGCTCAGGCGGGACCACTCCTCCCGGAACACCGGGGCTTCCATGTCGAACCACTGCCGGTACACCTGGTTCAGGCCCCCGGCCTGGGTCTCCAGTATGCCGGAGAGGGCCAACTGGCCGCCGGGCCGGACCAGCGAGCTGATCAGCGGCGACAGCTCCTTGAGCGGTCCCGCCAGGATATTGGCCACCACCAGATCGGCCTGCAGCCCCTCGGGCTGATCCTGCGGCAGGTAGACGCGCAGCCGCTCGGCCACGCCGTTGCGCTCGGCGTTGTCCCGGCTGGCCTGCAGCGCCTGGGGGTCGATGTCGATGCCGATCACCTCCTTGGCACCCAGCTTGAGCGCCGCCAGCCCCAGGATGCCGGAGCCGCAACCGAAGTCGATCACCGTCTTGCCGGCCAGCTCCTGGCCGTCCAGCCACTCCAGGCACAGCGCCGTGGTGGGGTGGGTGCCGGTGCCGAAGGCCAGCCCCGGATCCAGCATGACGTTGACCGCCTCCGGCTCCGGCACCTCGCGCCAGCTCGGGCAGATCCACAGCCGCCGGCCGAAGCGCATGGGATGGAAGCTGTCCATCCACTCCCGCACCCAGTCCTTGTCTTCCAGCTGTTCCACCTTGTACACCAGATCCTTGCGGTAGAACTTGCGCATAAAGTCGATCACCGGCGCCGGATCGGTCTCGGCGTCGAACAGGCCGATCACCACGGTGTCGTCCCACAGCAGGGTTTCACCGGGCAGGGGCTCGAACACCGGCTTGTCTTCGGCGTCCATGTAGGTCACCGCCTGGGCGCCGCGCCCCATCAGCATGTTGCTGACCTTGTCGGCGGTCTTTTCGGTGGCGTTGATGCGAATTTGTATCCAGGGCATGGCGTCGTTTCATGAATCTGTAAAGGGAAGATTCTACCATCGGTGTGGCCTGCTGTCCTGTCGGCAGGCAGACCTTACCTTGTGAATCGGACTGGATTCGGCCCCGGCCGCGCATTGCGGCCGGGGCGTTTTTCATGGTGGCCGGCGGCGGTCTCAGTGCCGGCCGAACAGGCGGCGCACCTCGTCCGGCGGGGGCGCCGTCAGCAGGGAGCCGAGCACATAGGCCAGGCCCGAGAGCGCCAGGCTGGGCACGATGGCGTGCAGGCCCAGGAGCTTGATGCCGAAGTGCAGCAGCAGGCCGTAGCCGAGCGCCCCCGTGACCATGGAAGCCAGTGCCCCCGCGCTGTTGCCGCGCCACCAGTAGAGCCCCAGCACCAGCGGCCAGAAGAAGATGGCCTGCAGCGCGCCGAAGGCCATCAGGTTGAGCCAGATGATCATGTCCGGCGGACTCAGGGCCGCCCACAGCACGATAAGCCCCAGCACCAGGGTCACCAGCCTGCTGGCGCCCTTGATGGCGGCGGGCGAGGGCGGGGTGCGGCTCAGGTAGTTGAGGTAGAGATCCTTGACCAGGGTGGCCGAGGCCTGGATCAGCTGGGAGTCGATGGTCGACATGATGGCGGCCATGGGGCCGGCCAGGAAGAGCCCGGCCACCAGCGGCGGCAGCACCGCCAGCATCAGGGTGGGCATCACCTTGTCGGGCACGGTGAGATCGGGTACCAGCACCCGCCCCAGGGCGCCGGCGAAATGCATGCCGAACATCAGCAGGGCGCCCACCAGGGTGCCGATGACGATGCCCCTGTGCATGGCGGCGCTGTCCTTGTAGGCCAGGCAGCGCACCGCCGAATGGGGCAGGCCGATGACCCCGAAACACACCAGTACCCAGAATGACAGCATAAAGCTGATGCCGAGCATCTCGTCCGGCCCTTGCGGGCGGACCAGGCCGGGATCGATCTCGGCCAGCCCGGCGAACAGGGCCGCCGCCCCGCCGCCGGCGTGCAGTACCCCGGCCAGCAGCACCAGGGTGCCGAGCAGCATCAGCACCCCCTGCACCGCATCGGTGATCACCACGGCGCGAAAGCCGCCGATCAGGGTATAGAGCAGCACCGTCACCGCGAACAGCACCAGGCCGCCCTCGTAGGGCAGGCCGGTCACGGTTTCCAGCAGCCGGGCGCCACCGATAAACTGCACCACCATGGTGGCGACGAAGGCGGCGAGCAGGCCGAGCGCCGCCAGCACCACCACCAGCGGGCTCTGGTAGCGGGCCAGGAGCATGTCGTTGATGGTGAGCGCCTCTACCCGGCGGGCGATATGGGCGAACTGCTTGCCCAGCACGCCCAGGGTGAGCCAGACCGTCGGCACCTGGATCATGGCCAGCAGCACCCAGCCCAGTCCCAGCCGGTAGGCCGCGCCCGGCCCTCCGATAAAGGAAGAGGCGGAGGCATAGGTGGCCACCATGGTCATGGCCAGCACGAAGCCGCCCATGGATCTGTTGCCGAGGAAGTAGTCCTGCACGAAACCACCCCGGGCCGGGCGGCGGCCGAGCCAGACGCCCAGGCCCAGCATGGCGGCCAGGTAGATGACCAGGGGGAGCAGCAGCTCAGGATTCATGGTGGTCTCCCAGGGCGACGGGCCTGAAGCAGACTCGTACCATCAGGGCGCACAGCAGCACGAACAGCAGCGGATTGAACAGGCAGCTCAGCACAAACCACAGCGGCCAGCCGGCCAGGGTCAGCCCGGGCGGCACCAGATAGGCGGTGGCGGCCCAGCCGGCCAGATAGAGCAGGGCGAGCAGCACGCTGAGCAGGGCTTCGCGCCGGGCCACGGATACAATGGGATTCATTATGCGGGCTTAAGCCTGGTATTCCTCGCCGGCGGCGGCGACGAAGGCGATTTCCACCAGGTAGCCGGGGTTGGCCAGCTCCGCCTTGACGCAGGCGCGGCTGGGTGCCGTGCCGGGTGCGAACCAGGCGTCCCACACCGCGTTGAAGGCGGCCAGGTTGGCGAAGTCGGTCAGGTAGATGGTGGCGGACAAGAGCTGCGTCTTGTCGCTGCCGACCTTGGTCAGGGCCAGCTCGGCCTGGGCCAGCACCTGGGCCGTCTGCCCCCGGATATCGGCACCGAGGTCGCCCTCCGGCACCTCGACGAAATGGGCGATGCCGTTGAACACGGTAATGTCGGACCAGCGCTGGGCCGGGTTGATGCGATGGATCTTCATGCTATGACTCTGTCAGGTGGGCTTCGGGCGGATATTCTAGCGGGAAAGGCGCTGCCTGGAAAACGCGGCCGGACACTGCTTTGTCCAGGGGTCAACTGATGGGATCGAAAACGGCAACGGGCTGAGCCATGCCTGGCGAGGTCGAATAAATTCGACCTTACAAATACAGCAACGGCGCCTTGCGGCGCCGTTGCGAGGGGCTTGAGGCCGCCAGTCTTACAGACCCAGCTTCTTCTCGAGATAGTGGATGTTGGTTCCGCCGTTGCGGAAGTTCTCATCGCTCATGATCTCTTTGTGCAGCGGGATATTGGTCTTGATGCCGTCGATCACCAGCTCGTTCAGGGCGTGCTTCATGCGGGCGATGGCGATGTCGCGGTTTTCGCCGTAGCAGATCAGCTTGCCGATCATGGAGTCGTAGTAGGGCGGCACCCGGTAGCCGGCGTAGATGTGGGAGTCCCAGCGCACGCCCAGGCCACCCGGCGAGTGGAAGCGCTTGATCTCGCCCGGGCTGGGGATAAAGGTCTGCGGATCTTCGGCGTTGATGCGGCACTCGATGGCGTGGCCGCGCACCACCACCTGCTCCTGGGTGATGGACAGGGGCTGGCCGGCGGCGACGCGCAGCTGCTCCTTGATCAGATCCACGCCGGTGATCATCTCGGTCACCGGGTGCTCCACCTGGATACGGGTGTTCATCTCGATGAAATAGAACTCGCCGTTCTCGTAGAGGAACTCGAAGGTACCGGCACCGCGGTAGCCGATATCGACACAGGCCTTGCAGCAGCGCTCGCCGATGAACTTGCGCATCTCGGCGGTAATGCCCGGGGCCGGGGCCTCTTCCACCACCTTCTGGTGGCGGCGCTGCATGGAGCAGTCGCGCTCGGCCAGGTGGATGGCGTTGCCCTGGCCGTCGGCCAGCACCTGGATTTCGATATGGCGCGGGTTCTCCAGGAACTTCTCCATGTACACCATGTCGTTGCCGAAGGCAGCACCGGCCTCGGCCTTGGTCATGGCGATGGCCTTTTCCAGCTCGCTCTCGGCACGCACCACCCGCATGCCGCGGCCACCGCCGCCGCCGGCGGCCTTGATGATCACCGGGTAGCCGATGCGCTTGGCGATGGTGGCGTTCTTCTTGGCATCCTCACCGATGGGGCCGTCGGAGCCGGGTACGCAGGGTACGCCGGCCTTCTTCATGGCTTCGATGGCGGACACCTTGTCGCCCATCAGGCGGATGGTGTCGGCACGGGGACCGATAAAGATAAAGCCGGACTTCTCCACCTGGTCGGCGAAGTCGGCGTTTTCCGCCAGGAAGCCGTAACCGGGGTGGATGGCCACGGCGTCGGTCACCTCGGCGGCGGCGATGATGGAGGGCACGTTCAGGTAGGACTGGTTGGCCTGGTTGCCACCGATGCAGATGGACTCGTCGGCCAGCAGCACATGCTTGAGTTCACGGTCCGCGGTGGAATGCACCGCCACCGTCTTGATCCCGAGCTCCTTGCAGGCGCGCAGTATCCGCAGGGCAATTTCACCGCGGTTGGCGATGACTACTTTATCCAGCATGGCAATTCCTTATTCGATGATGAACAGGGGCTCGTCGAACTCGACCGGCTGGCCGTTGTCGACCAGGATGGCCTTGAGCACGCCGGACTTGTCGGCTTCGATCTGGTTCATCATCTTCATGGCTTCGACGATGCACAGGGTGTCGCCGGCCTTGACGCTCTGGCCCACTTCCACGAAGTTCTTGGCGCCCGGGCTGGGCGCGCGGTAGAAGGTGCCCACCATGGGGGAGCGCATCACGTGGCCGCTCAGTTCGGGCTCGGCTTCGGCAACCGGGGCCGGGGCGGGATTGCCCGGATTGGCGGGTGCGGCCGGAGCCGGGGCGGCCTGCACATGATACTGGGGTACGGCCATGGCCGGCGCCGGGGCGCCGTAGCGGCTGATGCGAACGGACTCTTCCCCTTCGGAGATTTCCAGCTCGGCGATGCCGGATTCTTCAACCAGTTCGATCAGTTTTTTGATTTTACGAATATCCATGAGCGTTCTCTTTGTTTGTTGGTGCTGTGCAGAAATCAACGGCGGGCCAGATAACGGGCCGCCGCTTCAAGGGCAAATTCGTAACCATCGGCGCCCAGGCCGCAGATCACCCCCACCGCCTTGTCGGCCAGGTAGGAATGGTGGCGGAAAGGCTCGCGGGCGTGCACATTCGACAGGTGCACCTCGATAAAGGGGATCTTCACCCCCAGGAGGGCGTCGCGAATGGCCACGCTGGTGTGGGTAAAGGCGGCGGGATTGATGATAATGAAATCCTGCTTGCCAAAGGCCTGGTGGATGGCGTCGATAAGCTGGTATTCCGCATTGGATTGCAGGTGGCTGAGTTCGATATCGCGTTTGCCGGCCTGTTCGGTCAGCCGGGCCACGATGTCGCTCAGGCTGTCCTGACCGTAAATGCCGGGTTCGCGCTGGCCCAGCAGGTTCAGGTTGGGACCGTTGAGCAGCAGAATTCGGAATTTATCGGCCATTATGCAGCAATCCTCGTCAATCTTGCGGGTTACACATCGGGTCACATGGAGCCTAGCCGGTTTTGGCCCCGATGGGCAACCAAAATCGTGCCGTTTGGCTCGGTGCGCCCAATTATAGTGATTTCATGAAAATTGACAGCATTTTACTGGTCTAATGACCTGATAAAGTGTGACGGGGCAGGGCAAGGCGGGCTGCTTTGGTCAGCTTTTGTCCGTTGGTCAAGGGCGGAAACGACAACGCCGCCCGAAGGCGGCGTTGGATGAGCGGAGCCTGGCTCAGGCGACCCGGCTGCGTTCTTCGATCAGCCGGTCGACCACGCCCGGATCGGCCAGGGTGGAGGTATCGCCCAGGGAGTCGGTCTCGCCGGTGGCGATCTTGCGCAGGATGCGGCGCATGATCTTGCCGGAGCGGGTCTTGGGCAGGCCCTCGGCCCAGTGGATCACGTCCGGGGTGGCGATGGGACCGATTTCCTTGCGCACCCAGTCCTTCACCTCTTTGTGCAGCTCGGCGGAGGGCACTTCGCCGGCGTTGAGGGTGACATAGGCGTAGATGCCCTGGCCCTTGATCTCGTGGGGCACACCGACCACGGCGGCCTCGGCGATCTTGGGATGGGCCACCAGGGCCGATTCGATCTCGGCGGTGCCCATGCGGTGGCCGGACACGTTGAGCACGTCGTCCACCCGGCCGGTGATCCAGTAGTAGCCGTCCTCGTCGCGGCGGGCGCCGTCACCGGTGAAGTAGGTGCCGGGGAAGGTGGAGAAGTAGGTCTGCTCGAAGCGGTCGTGATCGCCGAACACGGTGCGCATCTGGCCTGGCCAGGAGTCGAGGATCACCAGGTTGCCGTCGGTGGCGCCCTGCAGTACCTGGCCTTCGCCGTCCACCAGCGCCGGCTGCACGCCGAAGAAGGGACGGGTGGCGGAGCCGGGCTTGAGATCGGTGGCGCCGGGCAGCGGGGTGATCAGGATGCCGCCGGTCTCGGTTTGCCACCAGGTGTCGACGATGGGGCAGCGCTCGTCGCCGATCACCCGGTAGTACCATTCCCAGGCCTCGGGGTTGATGGGTTCGCCCACCGAGCCCATGATGCGCAGGCTGGCGCGGCTGGTGCCTTCCACCGCCTCATCGCCCTTGGCCATAAAGGCGCGGATGGCGGTGGGGGCGGTGTAGAGGATGTTGACCTGGTGCTTGTCGACGATTTGCGCCATGCGGTTGGTCTTGGGGTAGTTGGGCACCCCCTCGAACAGCAGGGTGGTGGCGCCGTTGGCCAGGGGGCCGTAGATCAGGTAGCTGTGGCCGGTGATCCAGCCCACGTCGGCGGTGCACCAGTAGATGTCGCCCGGGTGGTAGTCGAACACGTACTTGAAGGTCATGGCCGCGTACACCAGGTAGCCGCCGGTGGTGTGCAGCACGCCCTTGGGGGTGCCGGTGGAGCCGGAGGTATAGAGGATGAACAGCGGATCCTCGGCGTTCATTTCCTCGGGCGGACAGTCGGGGCGGGCGGCCTGGGTGGCTTCATGCCACCAGAGGTCCCGGTGCTGGTGCCAGGCGATGTTGCCGCCGGTGCGGCGGTAGACGATGACCTTTTCCACCGTGTCCACCTTGGGATTGGTCAGGGCCTCGTCCACATTGGCCTTGAGCGCCACCCGGCGGCCGCCACGCAGGCCCTCGTCGGCGGTGATCACCACCTTGGCCCTGGAGTCGATGATGCGACTGGCCAGGGCGTCGGGGGAGAAGCCGCCGAACACCACCGAGTGCACGGCGCCGATGCGGGTACAGGCCAGCATGGCCACGGCGGCTTCGACCACCATCGGCATGTAGATGCTGACCACGTCGCCCTTCTTCACCCCCTGGGCCTTGAGCACATTGGCGAAGCGGCATACCTGCTCGTGCAGTTCCCGGTAGGTGACTTTCTTGTCTTCCTCGGGGCTGTCGCCTTCCCAGATGATGGCGATGTCGTCGGCCCGGGTGGCCAGGTGGCGGTCGATACAGTTGGCGGACAGGTTGAGGGTGCCGTCCTCGAACCACTTGATGCTGATATGGCCGGGGTCGTAGGAGGTGTTCTTGACCTTGGTGTAGGGCCTGATCCAGTCGATTTGCTTGCCCTGCTCGCCCCAGAAGGCATCGGGATCCTCGATGGACTGGCGATACATGGACTGATAGCCGGCCTCGTCCAGCAGGGCGTGCTGGGCGATATGGGCCTTGACCGGATGAACCTTGACTTCACTCATTATTCCGCTCCTTGGTGCAATAACCATTGTGTAACAAGGTGACGCAGATGGTCGCCTGGCTCAATTAGACTTTCGGCTAGCGATGCAACATCGCCATCACAACCCGGTGCTGGCTTGTTGCCGTTTTGTTTACCCCAGTATACGGTCTTGTTGTCGACAATCCAGCCCGGAATGGCCCGGTTTCAGGCCGCCCGGCGCTGGCGCAGCTTGAGGAACATCAGCGCCGTGGTCAGGGCATCGCCGAAGGCGGTGTGGCGCTCGAGCAGGGGCACGCCGAGATCGAACGCCATGTGCTCGAAACCCAGGTTGGGCTCCACCTCCGGATTCTGCATCAGCCGTCGCCGGCGGTAGAGATGGGCCAGCTCGACATGGCGGTTGGGCAGGGGAAAGCCGAACCGCTCCCGGGTGAGCCGGCTCAGGATGGCGATGTCGAACAGCACGTGATAACCGAGCAGGGGGCGGTTCTGGATAAAGCCCAGCAACTGGGTCAGGGCCTGCTCCGGCGACAGGCCCTGGCGCAGATCCTGGTGGCGCAGGCCGTGGATGCGGATGCTGTCGCCGGTGAGCTTGGGGCTGGCGGCCAGGGTCAACTCCAGCCGCTGGCTGGTAAGCACCCGGTTGCCCTTGACGGGCACGGCGGCGATGCTGAGCACGTCCGCCTGGCGGGGATCCAGGCCGGTGGTTTCGGTGTCGAGGGCGATGATCTCGTCACCCTTGTAGGGTTCGAACAGGTGCCGCCAGGGGGTGTGGGCGAACTTGCGGGCCAGCCAGAGGCGCTTGAGCGGCAGCATCAGAGGTTCCGGATCTGGAAGTGAAACTCCAGCTGCTGCTTGAGCTTCTTCACCACGTGCAGGGCGTGGCGCAGCAGGTCCCGGTGGTGACGGGGCAGGCGGGCGGCGTCTATCTGCTGGCTCAGGCCGTCGCCACCCCGGGCCAGTTGCTGCTCCAGCCGCAACTGCCAGAACAGGATGAGGGCGGCGCTGAGGTTGTCGGCAAAGTCCGGCTCGAAGATGCCCTTGTCGGTGAGCAGGCGGATTCGCTCTAGGGTGCCGTTTTCGGTGATGCCCTGCTCCAGGGCCAGGGCCCGTACCCCCTGTACTATGGGGAAGATGCCGCCGCGCTTGATGTCCAGGCCTTGCTCGGACTGCTTGATATCGCCGAAGAAGGTCAGCGGCGTGTGAAACCTGAGCGCCTGGGCGGCGAATTCGCTCAGCAGCAGCTCCTGGCCGCGCACCGCCTCCAGCAGCTGTTTTTGCAGCTGGCGCACCAGGGATTCCCGCCCGGCGATAAAATGCGGCTCGCTGAGGATGGCCAGTTGCATATGGCTGTGGGGGGTATTCTGGCGAACCCAGAGGCGGATCCGTTCCTGCCAGGCGCTCAAGGAGTGTACCCACTCCGGGTTGTTGACCATCACCTTGCCCGGGCAGGGCGGGTAGCCGAGCCGCTCCAGGTAGCGGCTGAACTGCTCGGCGAAGGGCAGGATCTCGGCCGCGTCCAGCCCGTCCTCCAGCACCAGGGCGTTGTCCTGATCCGTCTTCAGGATCTGCTCGCCCCGGCCTTCGCTGCCCAGCACCATCAGCGCCAGCCGCTCGTGGTAGCGGGCCGGAAAGGCGAACTCGAAGGCCTTGCGCATCAACTGCTCGTTGAGGCTGGCCAAGAGCTTCATGATAAAGGGCAGGCGTACCCCGTTGTTGTGCAGGTTTTCCACCAGCATGCCGAGGGTGGCGGCGGCCTCGGCCAACTCGTCGATGCTGCCGGCCCGCAGGATACGCAGCCCCAGCACATGGGAATGGGTGGAGAACTGGCTGAGCAGCTGGGTCATCTCCAGTATGCCCACCAGCTGTTCCTGCTCCTTGACCGCCACCCGCTCTATCTTGTGGCGGATCATCAGCATCAGGGCGTTGAACAGGAAGTCGCCCTTCTGCACCGCAATCAGGTTGAAGCTGGCCAGCTCGTGCACCGGCTCGGTGTTGGGCTTTTCCTCGAGCACGGCGCCGTAGAGCAGATCGGTGCCGGTCAGCATGCCGAAGCTGCCGTCGTGGGTGACGATCAGCGACTCCAGGTGATGGGTTTTCAGCAGCAGGGTGGCCTGGTAGAGGGAGGTCTGGCCGTCGATCACCATGGCCGGCTGGATATTGCCGTTGTCGATGCGGGTGAGGATGAATTCCGACAGGTTCTTCTGGGAAGAGACGGTCCGTTGCCGGCCCTGCAGATCCCGCTGGAACCAGGCGGCGAAATCCGGGTTGTCGGTCATCAGGGTGAGAAAGGCCTGGGTGGGCAGCACGAAGCACAGGGTTTCTTCCAGCGCCACGTAGCTGTGGCGGCACTCGCCGTCGAACTGGCCGCGGATGTCGAACAGATCGTCGGTGGTATAGTGGGCGCAGATCTCGTTGCGTTCGGCGTGACGCTCCTCCACCACCCCCTTGAGGATGATATGCAGGCTGTCGATCAGCTGGCCCGGGCGCAGTATGGTCTCGCCCCGGTCGAAATAGGCGATATCGGTCTGATCGAGCAGGTCCTGGCGCTGCTCGGCGGTCAGGGTGTCGAAGGGGGGATGATCGAAGTTGAACTGATCCTGCATGTGCGGCTCCTTGCCCCGGCGTTCACCTCCAGTATCGCCGCCGCCCGGGGGCTGTCCAGCCGACTTTAGTCGCAGTACAGGAGCCCTCGACCGGAGGCGTGGCTATCTAAAAACTCACGACCAAAAGACAAACCGCCGGCCACTGGCCAGCCTTATCGGGGAATCGTTAAGGGTGGACGTATTTATCTGAATTTTCACATTGCCTTCTACGCTATGGCCGCCCCGGAGAAATGGAATGCCCGCCGTTGCGTGAACAGGCCGAGAGATCCTCAAGAAAGGCACGCAGGATAGGCGGTGGGGTAACGCCACGACGGGTGACAACGTCAAAGGGCGATATCAACCGCAACTCTGTGGCGGCCAACTGACGCATGTCGCCGGTTTTTACCCACTGAGCGGCGAAGTGCACGGGCAGGAAACCCAGATAGGCGCCAGAGATAATCAGGATAGCCAGGGCTTCTATGTTGTCCACCGTCGCGGCCGCCTTGTCGACTCTGAGCAGATCCAGTTCCTGATCCTGCATGTAGCCTCTGACAACGATACGGCTGTTGCCAATTTGCCTGAGCAGCTCGGCCCCCTCTGCCGGATGGCTGTCAAGCGGATGGCGGCGTCCGCAAAACAGTCCGGATACTTCCTGATAGATCCTCGAATAGCACAGTCCGGAGACATGAATAGGGAAGTGCCCCACGGCCAGATGCAGGCGCCCGTCGAGCACTCGCTCCTCCAGCTCCGCCGGCGAGCCGATGTACACGTTGAGATGGACGTCGTGGCCCCTGGACACAAAGCGCTGGGTGGTTTGCGGTATGGGGGAGTCGGGATCTGTGATGGTGCTGTCGATAATCCCCAGGTTGAGCCTACCGCTGATCTGCTGTTTGAGCACGTCGGCGTCCATACAGAAATTTTCGACCGCCGCGAGCAGCCGCAGGGTCGCCTCGTGCACCGCCACGCCTTGCTCGGTCAGCCGAAAGCCGCTGCGCCCGCGCTGGCAGAGCTTGACCCCCAGCCTGGCTTCCAGATGGGCCATCTGTTCGCTGATGGTCGACTGACCGGAGTTGAGCGCCGCCTGGGCGGCGGAAAACCCCCCGCATTTGACGATGGTAGCGAACACCCTGAGCAGTTTCAGATCGACATCATGCAGCTGTATCACGCCCGTTTCCTCTACTAATTGCATCGGTAAATGCGATATGAATATCTGGAATTTATCATTTTCTTTACAAATATCCACGCATATAGTCACGTCAACGGCGTCGCGCTTCAGCGTCGCTCCCGTCAGTCAATGGAGATGCCTAACGATGTCGAACAACAGTTACGAATCCGGCCGCCTGAACCTGCCATTTGTGGGGCATTGCACCTTTGCCAAGTCGCCGGTCTGCACCGATTGGGAAGCCATCGATGCGGACGTGGCGATTCTCGGTGCGCCAAACGACATGGGCACCCAGTGGCGGCCCGGGGCGCGTTTTGGGCCGCGCGGGATCCGGGAGGCATCCACCCTGTTCTCCTTCGGACACGCGGGCGCCTACGACCACGAGGACGATGTGCTCTATCTGACCGCGGAGGATGTCCGCCTGGTCGACGTGGGGGATGCCGACATCGTGCATACCGATATGAATCGGAGCAATGCCAATATCGAGTACGCGGTGCGCCAGATCCTGCGAGCCGGAGCCATGCCGGTGGTGCTGGGAGGAGATCATTCTATTCATGCCCCGGTGATCAAGGCCTATGAGGGGCAGGGACCCATTCACATCATCCATTTCGATGCCCACCTGGATTTTGTCGATGAGCGTCATGGCGTGCGCTACGGCCATGGAAACCCGCTGCGGCGTGCGTCGGAGATGCCGCATATCACCGGCATGACGCAGCTGGGCATCCGCAACGTTTCCTCTTCCAACCGCGACGACTACCAGGCCGCCCGAGATGCCGGCTCGCACATTCTTTCGGTACGGGATGTGCGCCATCTCGGTACCGCCGGCGTACTGGAGACGATCCCCCAGGGCATCGATTATTACATCACCATCGACATCGACGGGTTCGATCCCTCCATTGCCCCCGGCACCGGTACCCCCAGCCATGGCGGGTTCCTCTATTACGAGGTGCTTGAAATCATACAGGCGCTGGCCAGGCGCAGCCGGGGGCGTATCGTCGGCATGGATCTGGTGGAAGTGGCGCCACCCTACGATCCGACAGGGATGACGTCGATCCTGGCGGCGCAACTGCTGATGAACAGCATCGGCTTCATTTTTCACGAGCGGGCACGGGCGCGCTGAGTGCGCCCGCAGGGCTTCCAGACAATCACTATGTGCCAGCGCCGACGTGCGCAGACTGGAGAACACGACATGGACAGCAAGGTAAAGCACTACTTACAGCATTTCGGGATCAGCGAAGCGACGCAGCGATTCCTCACCAAGCCCCAGAAGATGTTTATCGGTGGTGCCTGGGTGGAGGCCAGCGACGGCGCCAGCGCCGAGGTTGTCGAGCCTTATACCGAGGGTGTGCTGACTCGTATTCCCATGGCCACCAGGGCCGATCTTGAACGGGCTGTGCAGGCCGCCCGCGCCCAGTTCGACGGTGGAGCCTGGCGTCGGCTCAAACCGCTCGAGCGGGAGCGGCTGTTGCATCGGCTGGCCGATTTGATCGAGCTGAATGCCGCGGAGTTGGCCGAACTCGAGTCCATCGACACGGGCAAATCCGTTGTCCAGGCCCGGGAGGTTGATATCCAGGGCACCATCGACACCTTCCGATATTTCGCCGGTTGGGCCAGCAAGATCCACGGCCGCACCGCAGAGCCTTCTCTGCCGGGCAATTATCTGGCCTACACGCGCAAGGAGCCGGTTGGCGTGGTCGGTGTCATCGTGCCCTGGAACTTCCCGTTGCAGACCCTGTCCTGGAAGCTTGGGGCGGCACTGGCATGCGGTTGTACCCTGGTGGTCAAACCGGCCGAGCTGACCTCGCTGTCAGCGCTGCGCTTCGCCGAACTGGTGCAGGAAGCCGGCATTCCGGATGGGGTGGTCAATATCGTCACCGGTCGCGGCAGCGTGGTGGGTGAGGCCATGTCGACCCATCCGGGTATCGACAAGCTGAGTTTTACCGGCTCCACTCCGGTGGGCTGCACCGTGGGCAAGGCGGCCATGGATCAAATGAAGCGGCTGACCCTGGAGCTGGGCGGCAAGTCGCCGGTGCTGGTGCTGGCCGACGCCGATGTCGCCGCTGCCGCCCGGGCCGTGGCCAATGGCGCCTTCTTCAATTCCGGCCAGGTCTGTGATGCCGGTACCCGGGCCTATGTCCATCGCAGTATCTATGACCAGTTCCTGCGCGAGTTCGTTGACTACACCCGCACTTTGAAACTGGCGCCGGGCCTGGACCCCGACTGTTTTATCGGCCCGCTGGTCTCCAGGCAGCAGCAGGAACGGGTGCTGGATTATATCGAGATCGGCCGGCGAGAAGGCGCCGAACTCTACTACGGGGGGCAGCCAGCCGAGGGGCCCGGCTATTTCGTCGAGCCGACCGTCTTCGTGAACTGTCGTAATGATATGCGCATTGTGCGGGAAGAAATTTTCGGTCCCGTTCTGGTCACGGCTCCTTTCGACGATGAAGAGCAAGCCGTGGCGCTGGCCAACGACTCGCCCTTCGGGCTGGCGGCGGCCCTTTACTCCAACGATCTCGGGCGAGTTCACCGCCTGATCCCGCTGTTGCAGGCAGGCACCGTGTATGTCAACGCGCACAGCACCATAGATCCGTCTATGCCGTTCGGCGGCTACAAGCAGTCCGGTTATGGCAAGGATCTTGGCGCTGAACAGCTCGACTACCTGCTGGAGACCAAGGCGGTCTGGATAACGCTGCCCTGAGCAGCACGCCAGGCCATCACCAGCCAGCACAGACATCAGATGCCGGATGCATCGCGGCGCTCGCCAGAGCACCACCGGAAACAACCAGGAGGTTATACCCCGATGAAAAATCAAGCAGACATCGCAAGGGCTCAGGAGCTGGAAAGGCGTATACGCGTCTACGAGGAAATGGAGAAGAACGATGAATGGCCTGGTGCGCTGCGCGCGGCGGACTACATCGCCATCATCCTGATGACGCTGGTACTGGTCATCGGCTGCTACCTGTGGGGGTACTGAGTCATGACGCAGCATGAGCACATCAATCACAGCCTGGAGGCGGAACGCGGTGACACGCCGCTGCTGCCCTCCGAGCGGGTGTGGGGCTTCTGGGAGTTCAGCTATGCCAACTCGGCCCTGGCCATTGCTACCTGGGCCTTCCTGATCGGCGGTGCGACCGCGCTGTTTGTCGGTCCGAGGGAAGGTATTGCCGCCATCATCATCGGCAATATTCTGGGGGTATTGCTGGCGACCTTCTCGACCTGCGTGCCCTGCGGCAAGTATGGCACCGAGCAGTTCACCTTCCTGCGCAGCATGTTCGGCGCCAATGGCAGCCGTCTGGTCTACGTCCTGGCGGTGGTACTGCTGACCATGGGCTGGCTGGCCGTACTGGGGCTGATGTTCGGCCGTTCCATCGATGGCCTGGGCTCGCTGATCAGCGATCACCAGACGGATCCCAATGGTGTCCTGGTGCTGGCAGCCGGTGCCTTTGCCATCCTGCTCACCGCATTGGTGGTGGCCAGGGGACCGACCTCGATCAAGGTGTTCAATACCATAGTCGCTCCCGCCCTGGTGCTGATCATGGGGGTCATGCTTTATCTGATCCTTGGCCAGCATTCGTTTGCCGAACTGATGGCTCTGCCGGCTCTGGATGCGCCCTTCGACAGTAAACGCGTCAACTTCATGATCGCGGTGGAAGTGAACATGGCGGCCGGCTTTTCCTGGTGGCCCTATATCGGCAACCTGGCCCGGTTGAGCAAGAACCAGCGGACGGCGTTCTGGCCGAACATCATTGGTATATTCTGTGCGGCGGCGCTGGGCGAAGTGGTGGGCCTGCTGGCGGCGGCGGCACTCGGCAACAGTGATCCGACGGTGTGGATGACGCACATCGGTGGTCTGGTGTTCGGCATTATCGCCCTGGGCTTTGTGGCCTTCGCCAACGTGACCAGCATGATCAACATCCTCTACACCGCTATTGTCGGGCTGCGTCAGCTCGCCGGTGCCGGGCTACGGGCGCTGAAGTGGGAATTGCTGGTGGTGGCGTTTTGCATAGTGCCGGTGCTGATCGTGCTCCTTGGCCCGGGCATCTACGACGGCTTCTTTATCTTCCTGGTATGGACCTCCGCGCTGAACAGTGCGCTGGCGGGGATCGGTATTGCCGATTACTTTTTTCTGCGCCGTCAACGCCTGAACCTGCGCTACCTCTATACCCATGAGCGGCAATCGCCCTATCACTACTGGAAAGGCATCAATCCGATAGCCCTGGTGGCACTGGTGGCTGGTTTCGCCATCTACGTGGTGCTGTTTAACCCGCAGACCCTGGCCAACACCGAGTTGTTCACCTTCATTTCGGCTTCCATCCCGTCCTGCGCCCTCGCCGGGCTATTGCACTATGGCCTGACCCGGGCGCTTGCCGCCCGCCTGGGCTGGGGGGCCTACCCTCAGGGCGACCAAGGGCGGGCCGAGATGCTCGATTCCAATGTACGAGGTTTCAGCAATGACTAAGCATTACGACTACATCATAGTGGGGGCGGGCTCTGCCGGCTGTGTGCTGGCTAACCGCCTGAGCGAAGACCCCGCCACCTCGGTGCTGGTGCTGGAGTATGGCGGCAGCGATCGCAGTGTGCTGATCCAGATGCCCAGCGCCTTCTCGATTCCAATGAATACCAAGAAGTTCAACTGGCGCTATCAGACCGAGCCGGAGCCCTTTCTCAACGGGCGGCGCGTGCACTGCCCAAGGGGAAAGGTGTTGGGGGGGTCTTCGTCGATCAATGGGCTGGTATACATTCGGGGCCATGCCTATGACTTTGATGAATGGGAGCAGCTCGGCGCCAGAGGCTGGGGTTACCGCCATTGTCTGCCCTATTTCAAGCGGGCCGAGAGTTACGAACTGGGAGGGGACGACTATCGGGGGGACGCCGGTCCCCTTGGCACCACCAACGGCAATCGGATGCAGAACCCATTGTATCGCGCCTGGGTCGAGGCCGGGGTCGAGGCGGGGTATATCAAGACCGAGGACACCAATGGCTTTATGCAGGAAGGCTTCGGTGCCATGCACATGACGGTGAAAAACGGGGTGCGTTGCTCTACCGCCAACGCCTACCTGCGACCGGCAATGGGACGGCCCAACCTGACCGTGGTCACCCAGGCCATGACGCGGCGGATCCTCCTTGAAGGCAAGCGCGCGGTCGGGGTCGAATACGACTGCGCGGGCAGGATGCACCGGGTCTATTGCAACCGTGAAGTGCTGGTGGCATCCGGACCCATAGGTTCACCGCATCTGCTGCAACGCTCCGGCATAGGCCCGGCCGACGTGCTGCGTCAGGCCGGTATCGAACTGCAGCATGAGCTGCCCGGCGTCGGTGAGAACCTGCAGGATCATGCGGAGGTCTACATCCAGTTTGGCTGCAAGCAACCGCTGACCCTGAACGGCAAGATGGATCCGCTGAGCAAGCTGATGATTGGTCTGCGCTGGCTGTTGTTCAAGGATGGCCTGGGTGCCACCAATCACTTTGAGGCGGGGGGCTTTATCCGCTCCGAGCAGGGACTGCGCTGGCCCGACATCCAGTTTCATTTCTTACCCGCCGCCATGCGTTACGATGGCAACAAGCCGATCAAGGGCCATGGTTTCATGGTGTTGACCGGGCCGAACAAGCCAAAGAGCCGGGGATATGTACGGGCCCGCTCGGCCGACCCTTACGAGCATCCGCGGATCCTCTTCAACTACCTGCAACGGGAAGAGGACAGGGAAGGCTTTCGCCGCTGTGTGCGACTGACCCGGGAAATCATCGGCCAGCCGGCGATGGATCCTTTCCGCGATCGGGAGATCGCCCCCGGCCCCGAGGTGCAAAGCGATGCGGAGATCGATGCCTTCGTGCGCGACAACCTGGAAAGCACTTATCACCCCTGCGGCACCTGCCGCATGGGCGAAGACGAGATGGCGGTAGTCGACTCCGAACTGCGTGTTCACGGCCTCCAGGGGCTGAGGGTGATCGATTCGTCGGTGTTCCCCACCGAGCCTAACGGTAATCTCAATGCGCCGACCATTATGCTGGCCGAGCGAGCTGCCGATTTGGTCCGCG
Organism: Zobellella denitrificans; assembly: GCF_002237365.1. Classification (GTDB taxonomy): domain Bacteria; phylum Pseudomonadota; class Gammaproteobacteria; order Enterobacterales; family Aeromonadaceae; genus Oceanimonas; species Oceanimonas denitrificans. The sequence continues at coordinate 30,417 of NZ_NMUO01000010.1, read as the reverse complement.
GGTGTGAACCCTTGACCGCGTCGGAAGTGGAGATCGGGCTTGCCCCCAACTGGGAAACAGCACAGCGCAGCCGAGAGCCGGTGCGCAAGGTGGGAAACTGACTCGCCCGTGACTTGCCGGGTGGACTGACATCCGGTCGGGGGGCGACGCTTGCCCGGGTTACAGCAACAACCGCTCGGCGAACCAGATCACGGTAAGGTAGCGGCCGGCCTTGCCGATAAACACCAGGGTCACGAACAGGGCCAGCCGCACCCGCATCACCCCGGCGATAAAGGTGAGGGGATCGCCCACCACCGGCAGCCAGCCCAGCAGCAGGGTCCAGACCCCGAAGCGGTTGAACCAGTGCTGGGCCCGGGCCAGCTGCACCGGCTTGACCGGAAACCAGCGCCTGTCCTGGTAGTGCAGCAGGTACTTGCCCAGCCACCAGTTGACCACCGAACCCAGGGTGTTGCCCACGCTGGCCAGGGCCCAGAGCAGCACGGCGGCGTCGGGCTGGCGGCTGAGCACCGCCGTCAGCACCACCTCGGAAGCGAAGGGGGCCACGGTGGCGGCCAGCAGGCTGCTGGCGAAGACGATAAAAAAATCCATCAGCCGCGCATGAGCCAGAGATAGAGGCCGAAGCCGAGCCAGCTCAGCGCCAGCAGCAGCCAGGGCAGCAGGGCGCTGGATGACGGGGCCTGCGCCTCGTCCAGCGGCAAGGCCTCGTCCGCCGCATCTTCATCCTGGCGGCGGGCCTGCTGTTTGCGCGCCTTGTCGGCGGCGCGGGCCTTCGCCTTCTGCTGCTTCTTGTATTCCTCTATGCCCTTCTGGATGCCCTGGGCGATCAGCCGGGTCTGCTCCTTGGTCTGGCCCGGGCGTTGGGTGGCCCGGGCGATGCGCTCGGCCTCGCTCTGGGTCTGGGGCGAGGCCTCGGCGGGCCTGTTCTTTTGGTAACGCATCAGTCGGCCACGTTGTTGAGGTAGTGCAGATCCATGCTGAACATGGCCTGCAGCAGTTCGGCGGCGGCGGCATAGAAGCCGAACTCGTCCTGCTCCCGGCAGGCGGCCGCGAAGGTGGGCAGCCAGCCGATGATCAGCTGGTTGGCCAGCTCCCGCTGCTGGTCGAGCAGGGCCCGGCGTGCCGGCTCGTCCCCCCGCTCGGCGGCACCGGCGGCGGCCAGGGCCAGGGTGCCCATCATTTCCAGCTGGTTGCAGACATTGAGTGGATCGTCATCGTCCAGGTGCGTGCCATGCTGCTTGAGCAGCACCGACATCAGCACCAGGGCTTCGTCTTCCGGCGGCGCCAGGGTCGAGGTGTCCAGCAGCGAGGGTTGGCCGAACAGCCGGCCGTACTGCTCAGTCAGTTCCGCATGGGGTTTTTTCAGCCGGGCCACCCGCTCGGCCTGCCGGCGAAAGGCCTCGGTGGCGGCCTTCAGGGGATCCAGGGTGGCCAGGCTGTCCAGGAAGGCGTGCATGTCGTAGCCGCTGAACTCGCGGATCTCGCTGTCGGCCAGGGGGGCGGCGAAGAGGGCGGTAAACCAGTGATAGAGTTCGGCTCGGCGGTGCGAGGTAACCATGAAATCTTGCATATTCCCCTCAACATTTGTTTGGGTGCCCGGCGCGGCCGGCGGATCCCGTCGCCACGGGCGAAAACGCCTATTCTATCGGGTTTGGGCGCTATATCCAGCCCGTGGCCCGGTAGCGGGAGCATGATGAGCTTGTTATGCTCCCTTCAACTTTTTGTGAACTTTTCAACATAAAGATAAAAAAATGTTGATAACTTCCTCACCGGGGCTAGGCCGGGCCGCGCCTTGGGGGTAAACTCTAGCCCCAACAGTGATAACCGCACGAGTCAGGAGAAACGGATGTTAAAGCGTGACATGAATATCGCCGATTATGATCCCCAGCTGTGGCAGGCCATCAGCGATGAAACCCAGCGTCAGGAAGAGCATATCGAGCTGATTGCTTCCGAAAACTACACCAGCCCCCGGGTGATGCAGGCGCAGGGTTCCCAGCTGACCAACAAGTACGCCGAAGGCTACCCGGGCAAGCGTTTCTACGGCGGCTGCGAGTATGTCGACATCGCCGAAGAGCTGGCCATCGAGCGCGCCAAGCAGCTGTTCGGCGCCACCTACGCCAACGTCCAGCCCCACTCCGGCTCCCAGGCCAACGCCGCCGTCTTCATGGCCCTGGTCAAGCCCGGCGACACCGTCATGGGCATGAACCTGGCTCACGGTGGCCACCTGACTCACGGCTCTCCCGCCAACTTCTCCGGCAAGATGTACAACATCATCCCCTACGGCATCAACGAGCAGGGCGTGCTGGATTACGAAGAGATGGAGCGCCTGGCGGTCGAGCACAAGCCCAAGATGATCATCGGTGGCTTCTCCGCCTTCTCCGGCCTGGTCGACTGGGCGCGCATGCGCGAAATCGCCGACAAGGTCGGTGCCTGGTTCATGGTGGACATGGCCCACGTGGCGGGCCTGATCGCCGCCGGTCACTACCCGAGCCCGATCGCCCACGCCCACGTGGTGACTTCCACCACCCACAAGACCCTGGCCGGTCCCCGTGGCGGCCTGATCCTGTCCGCCTCCAACGACGAAGAGCTGGAGAAGAAGCTGAACTCCGCCGTCTTCCCCGGCGGCCAGGGCGGTCCCCTGATGCATATCATCGCCGCCAAGGCGGTGGCCTTCAAGGAAGCCATGGAGCCCGAGTTCAAGGAGTACCAGGGCCAGGTGCTGAAGAACGCCCAGGCCATGGCCGACGAGTTCCAGAAGCGCGGCTACAAGGTGGTGTCCGGCGGTACCCACAACCACCTGTTCCTGCTCGACCTGATCGACAAGGACATCACCGGTAAGGAAGCCGACGCCGCCCTGGGCCGCGCCTTCATCACCGTGAACAAGAACGCCGTGCCCAACGATCCGCGCTCTCCGTTCGTGACGTCCGGCATCCGTATCGGTACCCCGGCGGTGACCCGCCGCGGCTTCAAGGAAGCCGAGGTGCGCGAGCTGGCCAACTGGATCTGCGACGTGCTCGACAACATCAACGACGACGCCACCATCGCCCGGGTGAAGGAGCAGGTACTGGATATCTGCCGCCGCTTCCCGGTCTATGCCTGATTGTCGTTGACGGCAATATCAAACGGGGTCTTCGGACCCCGTTTTGTTAGGGCCGGGATTAGGGACTGGGGATTGGGGACTGGTTAATCCCGAGTCCCTAATCCCCAGTCCCCGTCCCACTGGCAATCTCCAACCCGCTTCTTTACACTAGGGCCATCGCCGGCTCCGCGGAGGCACCATGCACTGCCCCTTCTGTAACGCAACCGAAACCAAGGTCATCGACTCCCGTCTGGTGGGGGACGGCCTGCAGGTACGCCGGCGGCGGGAATGCAATGCCTGCAGGGAGCGGTTTACCACCTTCGAGACCGCCGAGCTGGTGATGCCCCGCGTGATCAAGACCACCGGCATTCGCGAGCCCTTCAACGAAGACAAGCTGGAAGCCGGCATGCAGCGGGCGCTGGAAAAACGGCCGGTCAGCACCGAGGCCATCGAGCAGGCCATCAGCCGCATCAAGTCCCAGCTGCGCGCCACCGGCGAGCGGGAAGTCAAGTCAGAGCTTATCGGCAACCTGGTGATGGAAGAGCTCAAGCAGCTCGACAAGGTTGCCTATATCCGCTTCGCCTCCGTTTACCGCTGTTTCGAGGATCTGCGCCAATTCGGCGAGGAAATAGCCCGTCTGGAGCAATAAGTGTTCAGCAAAGAAGATGCGTCCTGGATGGCCAGGGCGCTAACCCTGGCCGGTCGCGGCCGCTTTACCACCAGCCCCAATCCGGCGGTGGGCTGCGTTATCGTCCATGAAGGCGAACTGGTCGGCGAGGGCCATCACCAAAAAGCCGGCGAACCCCACGCCGAGGTGTTCGCCCTGCGCCAGGCCGGCTCCCGTGCCCGGGGCGCCACCGCCTACGTCACCCTGGAGCCCTGCTCCCACCACGGCCGCACCCCGCCCTGTGCCCAGGGCCTGATCGACGCCGGAGTGGCCCGGGTGGTGGCGGCCATGGTGGATCCCAACCCCCGGGTCGCCGGGCGGGGACTGGCCATGCTGCAGGCGGCGGGCATCCGGGCCGAGGCCGGCCTGATGACGGCGGCGGCGGAGGCGGTCAACGTCGGCTTTCTGCACCGCATGCGCACCGGCCGGCCCTTCGTGACCGTCAAGCTGGCTGCCAGCCTCGATGGCCGTACCGCGTTGGCCAACGGCGAGAGCAAATGGATCACCGGCTCCGAGGCCAGGCGGGACGTACAGCGCCACCGGGCCCTGAGCTGCGCCGTGCTGTCCGGGGCCGACACCGTGCTGGCCGACGACGCCGCCCTCAACGTGCGCTGGCATGAGCTGCCCGCCTCGGTGCGGGAGCAGTACCCCGAGGCCGGGCTGCGCCAGCCGCTGCGCATCCTGATCGACAGCCGCAACCGGCTGCATCCGGGGCTGAGGCTGTTCGCCGTGCCCGGCCCCGTATTGCTGCTGCGCGGCCGGGTGAGCGGCGGCTTCGGCCCCCAGGTGGAAGAATGCGTCTTGCCGCTCGCCGACAACGGCAAACTCGACCTGCCGCTGCTGCTCGACGAACTGGGCCGGCGCCAGCTGAACCAACTGTGGGTGGAGGCGGGGGCTACCTTGTGCGGCGCCCTGCTCGGCCAGGGGCTGGTGGACGAGTTGGTACTCTACCAGGCGCCCAAGCTGATGGGCAGCGGCGCCCGCGGCCTGTTCGAGCTGCCGGAGCTGACCGCCATGGATGCCGTGCCCCGGCTCGAATGGCGCGACTGCCGCCGGGTGGGTGGTGATCTTAAACTGACTGCAAGGGTAATAAACTGATGTTTACCGGTATCGTTGAAGCCACGGGCCTGCTTGCGGCCATCCGCCGTCAGGGCAAGGAGTCGGTGATCAGGATCCACTGTCCCGGGCTGGACCTGTCCGACGTCAAATTGGGCGACTCCATCGCCACCAACGGCGTCTGCCTCACCGTCACCGAACTGGGCAAGGACTACTACTGTGCCGACGTGTCCGGCGAAACCATCGCCCGCACCGGCTTCGCCGATTACCAGGCGGGGCAGAGGGTCAACCTGGAGAAGGCGCTGCTGCCCACCAGCCGGCTGGGCGGCCATATCGTCTCCGGCCATGTGGACGGGGTGGGGCGGGTGAAAAGCCGCGCCCGGCTCGGCAGCAGCCTGGAGCTGTGGGTGGAGGCGCCCGGGGAGCTGGCCCGCTATATCGCCGAAAAAGGCTCCATTACCGTCGACGGCATCAGCCTGACGGTGAACGCGGTGGCCGGGGCGGCCTTTAAACTGACCCTGGTACCCCATACATTACAAGAAACCACCCTGGACGACTGGCAACCGGGCCGGTCGGTCAACCTGGAGGTGGATATCATAGCCCGTTATCTGGAGCGCCTGCTGAGCGGTGCGCCCGCATCACCACAGGGCGGACTGACGCTGGCGACCCTGGCCGCCAGCGGATTCGTGAAATAACAAGGAGAACACCATGGCCTTAAGCAGTACCCAGGAAATCATCGACGATCTTCGTCAGGGCAAAATGGTCATCCTGATGGATGACGAGGACCGGGAAAACGAGGGCGACCTGATCATGGCCGCCGAGCATGTGCGGCCGGAAGACATCAACTTCATGGCCAAATACGGCCGGGGGCTGATTTGCCTGACCCTGACCGAGGCCCGTTGCCGCCAGCTGGATCTGCCGCTGATGGTCAGCCGCAACACCGAGCAGTTCTCCACCGCCTTCACCGTGTCCATCGAGGCCGCCGAAGGCGTTACCACCGGCATTTCTGCCGCCGACCGGGCCCGCACCGTGCAGGCGGCGGTGGCCAGGGATGCCAAGGCGGCGGATCTGGTGCAGCCGGGCCATATCTTCCCGCTCAAGGCCCAGAACGGCGGCGTGCTGACCCGCGCCGGCCACACCGAAGCGGGCTGCGACCTGGCGCGGCTGGCGGGACTGGAGCCGGCGGCGGTGATCGTCGAGATCCTGAACGAAGACGGCACCATGGCCCGGCGCCCGGATCTGGAGAAGTTCGCCGAACAGCATGGCATCAAGCTCGGCACCATCGCCGATCTGATCGAATACCGCAACCAGAACGAGACCACCATCGAGCAGGTGGCCCGCTGCCATCTGCCCACCGAATACGGCGACTTCGAACTGGTTACCTTCCGCGACACCATCGACAACCAGGTGCACTTCGCCCTGAAGAAGGGCGAGATCCAGGCCGAGCAGCCGACCCTGGTGCGGGTGCATATCCACGACGTGCTGACCGACGTGCTGATGACCGACCGCCACGCCGCCCGCACCTGGCCGCTGACCAAGTCCATGGCCCGCATCGCCGAGGAAGGCGGCGTGCTGGTGATCCTCGGCAAGGAGGAAACCCCGGATCACCTGCTGTCCCTGGTGCGCACCTTCGAGGCGGTGGACCGGGGCGAGCGGCCCGAGGGCGCCAAGTGGCAGGGCACCTCCCGCCGGGTGGGGGTGGGCTCGCAAATCCTGCGTGCCATGGGTGTGGGCAAGATGCGGCTGCTGAGTTCGCCCAAGCGCTACCATGCCCTGTCCGGCTTCGGCCTGGAAGTGGTGGACTACATCACCGACTGATGGCCGGCCCCCGATCACGAAGCCCGCTTCCGAGCGGGCTTTTTATTCGGCGCCGATTGAGTTTTGGTCCGGATGGGGCAACAATGGCCGCCTCACCAAAGGAACAGCCAATCAAGGTAACAGGAGAGCCTATGGCCATCTGGGGTCGGGGACTCAGGGCAAAGTCCGTGCTCGCGTTGTTGATTGCCTGCCTGCTCGCCTTCGTCCCGGCCGGCGGCATCGGCTGGCGGATGCTGGCCTCGGTGCAGGAGCATTTCGGCCAGGCCTATGCCCGCAATTTCACCCAGCTCAACCGGCAGAACCTGCTGGTGCCCCTGTCCCGGGATCTGGCCCTGGCCCGGCGTTTCGCCGACTCGGTGCTGACCCGCCAATGGTTGCGGGACGAGGCGGACGAGGCCGGCAAGGCCCTGCTGTTCCGTGAAGCCGAAGGCTTCGCCGCTGATTTCAGCAGTCATTCCTACTTCCTGATCAGCGCCGGCAGCCGCGACTACTACTACCGGGAGCCGGACAAGCCCTTTACCGGCGCCCCCCAGTACCGGCTCGACCCCGACAGCGCCGACGACCAATGGTTTTTCAATATCCTGGCCAGCGGCGACAAGCTCAATATCAACGTCAACCGCGACAGCCGCCTCGGCACCACCCGGGTGTGGCTGAACGTGCTGGTGGAGGAGGAGGGGCGTCCCCTCGGCCTGGCCGGTACCGGCATCGATCTGACCCGCTTTATCCAGGAGTTCATCGCCACCGACGAGCTGGGGGTGACGCCCATGATCATCGACGAGCGGGGCGCCTTCCAGGCTCATCCGGACCCTGCGCTGATCGCCCTGGGGTCGGCCGCCGGCATCCGCGGTGAACAGCGCACCCTGCCCGAACTGCTCGGTTCAACGGCCGAGGGCGAACGCCTGGGCCAACTGATGCGCGAGGCCGCGTCGGCCCCCGACACCGTCGGTACCGGCTGGTTCAGCCTGGACGGACGGCGCCAGCTGCTGGCGGTGAGCTTCATTCCCGAGCTGGACTGGTACCTGGTGACCGCGGTGGACATGAACGCGGCCCAGGTGCTGGAGGCCGGCTTCGTCAACAGCGCCCTCGCGGCCTTTGTCGTCATGCTGGCGGTGCTGCTGCTGGCCCTGGTCTACGCGGTGGACAGGATCATGCTCAGGCCCCTGCGCCGGCTGCAGGGCTCGGCCACCGCCATCGCCCAGGGCCGTTATGATGTCTCCCTGCCGCCGCCCTCGGGGGATGAAATCGGCGATCTCAGCCAAGCCTTCGGGGTGATGGCCGACAAGGTGCGCAGCCACACCCGGGAGCTGGAGCAGAAGGTGCAACACCGTACCCGCGAGCTGGAAGAGGCCAACCGCCGGATGCGCCAGGCCCACCAGCAGATCAACGACTCCATCGACTACGCCAGCCTGATCCAGCGCGCCATACTGCCGGATCAACAACTGACCCAGGTGCTGGGCGAGCACCACTTCGTGCTCTGGCACCCGCGGGACGTGGTGGGCGGCGACTTCTACCTGTTCCATCCCGGCGAGGAGGGACGCTTCCTGGTGGGCGTGGTCGACTGCGCCGGCCACGGGGTGCCGGGCGCGCTGATGACCATGCTGGCCCGGGCGGCGCTGGATCACGCCATCCGCGAGCGGGGCATGGCGTCACCGGCGGCCGTGCTGACGCTGGCGGATGCGACCCTGCGCGGCATGCTGCAGGACTGCGATCTGCCGCGGGGCCTGGCCACCAACATGGACGTGGGCCTGGCCTGCGTGGATCCGGGCGCGGGCCAACTGGTGTTCGCCGGCGCCAAGATGTCGCTCTATTACAGCGACGGCGAGCGGGTGGAGGAATGCAAGGGCAGCCGGCGGACCCTGCTGGACAGGCGCGATGCCCGCTTCGAGGACAGCCGCATTCCCCTGAGTGCCGACCATATCTACTACCTGGCCACCGATGGCTACCTGGATCAGGCCGGCGGCACCAAGGGCTTTGGCCTGGGCGGCAGCCGCTTCCGGGAGTTGCTGCGTACCCATTCCCGGCTGCCCCTGGCGGAGCAGGCCGAGGCGCTGCGCCAGGCGCTGGACGACTACAGGGGCAGCCATCCGCAGCGGGACGACATTACCCTGCTCGCCTTTAAAATCGACGCATGCTGAACGAGGGATTCCGATGCCAGCCATAGACCTGCTTTCGATCCGGGAGCAATTCAACGAAAACCAGATACTGCTCTGTTTCAACGGTCCCATTTCCCGTAGTCTTATCGAGGAAATCGGCAATGCCCTGCGCAACTACCTGCAGGCGGAGAATGCCCTGCCCGCCGCGGCCATGGACGTGTTCGGGGTTTATATCGAACTGACCCAGAACATCCGCCATTACGCCGGCCGCATGGGCTACAGCGAGCGCGACGGCTCCGCCACCGTGGTGGTGGCGCGGGGAGAGGACGGCCACTATATGGTGCTGGCGGGCAACCGGGTCGAGCTGGCCGATGGCCAGGCCCTGTGCCGGCGTATCGAACAGCTGGCCGGCATGGACAAGGCGGCGCTGAAGGCGGCCTACAAGACCCAGCTGCGCCAGCCGAGGGCGGAAGACAGCGGCACCGGTGCCGGTCTGGGCCTGCTGGACGTGGCCAGGAAGTCTTCCCGGCCGATGACGGCCAAGCTGGTGGACACCGGCGAAGGCCGGGGGTTTTTCAGTTTATTGGCGGTAATATGAGCGTGAACCCGGAATTAGCTATGAAGTCGTTGAATATCACAGGAACCCGATCCACCCCGGACATTCTCTGCAACCCGGATACCGGCGTGGTCGCCATGAGCGGCGACTCCTATCCCGAAAACTCCTTCGAGTTCTTCAACGAGGTGATCGAATGGGTGGAACAGTTTCTGGCACAGGCCGAGCGCCCGCTGCGCCTGGAGCTTAGGCTCATCTACATGAACACCAGCAGCGTCAAGGCCATGATGGACATCTTCGACCTGCTGGAGGCGGCCTTCGGGCAGGGCCGGCAGGTGCTGGTGCAGTGGTTCTACGATCCGGACAACGAACGGGTGGTGGAGCTGGCCGAGGAGTTCAGGGAAGACTGCAGCTTCCCCTTCGATATCCTGCCCCATGACTAGCCGGCTGCCCGACGACGCCGAGCTGGAACGGCTGCTGAGCGCCCCGGAGCACAGGGACAACCCCCTGCTGCCGGTATTGAAGGTGCTGCTGGAGCGGGACAGGGAGCATCGCCTCCGGCTGGAGCGGCTGCTGCGCATCTCCGACTGCAGCTATGATCTGGCCCGCTCCCAGACCGAGGATCTGTTGCAGCAGTACGACAGGCAACTGCGCCGGCTGGAGAAGATCACCCGCATTTCCGATCGCTACCAGCGCAGCCTGCTCGAACTCAACGACCGGCTCAAGCAGGCTGCCCTGCGCGATCCCCTCACCGGCCTGGCCAACCGCCGGTTGCTGATGGAGCGGCTGGGAGAGGAGCAGGAACGCTGCCGGCGCGGTAGTGCCCCGTTCTGCCTGGCGATGCTGGACGTGGATCATTTCAAGCGCATCAACGATGCCTTCGGTCACGACGTGGGCGACCGGGTGCTCTGCCTGCTGGCCCAGGCCATCGGTGGCCAGCTGCGCGGTTACGATCTCTGTGCCCGCTGGGGCGGCGAGGAATTCATGCTGCTGTTGCCGGATACCCGCCTCGAGCAGGCCCGGCAACTGGTCGAGCGGATCATGGAAGCGGTGCGCGGCCTGCGGCTGGCGGACATCGACGAGCAACTGCTGCTCAGCGTGAGCGTGGGGCTCACCGCCTATCAGCCCCATGAAGCGCTGGACAGGACCATCAACCGGGCCGACGGCGAGCTGATCCGGGCCAAGCGCAGCGGCCGGGACCGGCTGCAGGTGGCCGTCCCCTGAGCGGGACAGGCAAACTTCAATTCGGAAAGAGACAAATGGCAACCTTGTTGGGGCCGGCGGACTTCGTCGACATGCCCTGGAAAAACGGCGGCGGCACCACCCGGGAACTGTACCGGCAACCCGTCGAGGGCGATCTTGAACTGCGGGTCTCCATGGCCCGGGTGGGGCAGAGCGGCCCCTTTTCCTTCTTTCCCGGCATCGATCGCACTCTGATGCTGGTGGACGGCGACGGTTTCGAACTGGAGATGGCCGGCGAACGGCGGCGGATGACGGAACCCTTTGTCCCCCTGCACTTCAACGGCGAGACGGCGGTGGACTGCCGGCTGCTGGGCGGTGCCTGCCTGGACTTCAATGTGATGGCCGCCCGCCACTGGGGCCGGGCCGAAACGGCGGTTCACCGTCTGGCGCCCGGCCAGCGCTACCGCAGCGAGCACCCCCGGGCCCGCCTGCTGTACCGGCATGCCGACGTGCCCGAGCTCTGGGTGCTGGCGTCGGGGGAAGCCCTGGCGTTGGCGGCCGGGGAGCAGGCCGAGGTGCTGGTGGAAATCACCCTTTATCCCCTTGACGGAGCCTGAACCATGCTGCCCTATATCGAACGAGAGACCGGGCCTGAGCCCGATGCCTGCGTGATCTGGCTGCACGGCCTGGGCGCCGATGGCCACGATTTCGCCCCCATAGTGCCCGAGCTGGGGCTGCCACCCGAGCTGCGGGTGCGTTTTCTCTTTCCCCATGCGCCGGCCATTCCGGTCACCGTCAACGGCGGCTTCGTGATGCCGGCCTGGTACGATATCCTGTCGCTGGAGATAGAGCGCAAGGTGGACGAGACCCAGCTGCGGGCCTCGGCCCGGGCGGTGCAGGCCTTGATTGAGCAACAAATCGGGCAGGGCATCGACAGCCGCCGCATCGTGCTGGCCGGGTTTTCCCAGGGCGGCGCCGTGGCCTACGAGGCGGCGCTCGGCTTCGACCGGCCCCTGGGTGGCCTGGTCGCCATGTCCACCTATCTCGCGACCGCCGCCAGCCTGGAACTCAATGACGCCAACCGGCAACTGCCGGTGCAGGTACTGCATGGCAGCCGGGATCCGGTGGTGCCCGAGCTGCTGGGGCAGAAGGCCTGCCGGGAGCTGGAGCGGCTCGGCCTCCTGCCCGAATACCACAGCTACCCCATGGAGCACAGCGTCTGTGCCGCCGAGATCCGGGATATTTCCCGTTTTCTGTGCCGTGCCCTGGCGCCGGCCTAATCCGCAATAACCAAGGTAAGCAAATGAACATCAACGAATTGCAGCAAAAGCTCGAGCAGGCCCCCGAAACAATCGAATTCGCCGAGGTGATCGCCCTGGTCGACAGCCTCTATGACTTCACTCCCACCGCCTTTACCAACGGCGATCAGGAGAACCCGGCGGGGCAGAACAACGGCTCCTGCAAGCTGTTCGCCTTCGCCCGCCTGCAAGGCTTCAGCGAGGAAGAAACCCTGGCCTGCTTCGGCGCCTTCTACCGTGACGACGTGCTTGGCAACCCCGAGGGCCGGGACCACCAGAATATCCGCAACTTTATCAAAACCGGCTGGCTCGGCATCGAGTTCGCGGCTCAGCCGCTGGCTCCCAAGGCGTAAGGCCCAAGGGTCGGTTTCAATCGACCGTCCGAATACCCGGAGCTGCTTCTGGTCGAATAAATTCGACCCTACAGGATGCACCGGAGCCTGCCGTAGGGTCCACTTCAGTGGACCTTCCACCACAGGCTCCAGTGGTTTGGGCCGAATAAATTCGACCCTGCAGCGGGCGCCTGTTCACTTCCACCTGGTGCGGTACCAGGCCAGCAGGTTGCGGCTGCGGTAGCTGAGCAGGGCCAGCAGGATCAGCACGCAGCCTGCGATTTTCTGGGGCGGCATCGGCTCCAGATACCAGAACACGCTGATCAATACCGTCCACACCGGCTCCAGCATCATGATGATGGCGGCATTGGCCACGTTGCTGAACTTCTGGCCCATGGTCTGGCAGGCGAAGCGCAGCGAGGTCGCCAGCAGCACGCTGGCGGCGAACCAGCCCCAGGTCTGGGACGGTATCCGCTCCGGCCACAGCTCGAACAGCGCGGAGTAGAGCAGGTTCATCACCCCGGTCACCGCCAGGTGCAGAAAGGTCAGGGCCACCGGCGGAATACGGCGGGCAAAGCGGCTGTTGAGGTTGAAATAGAGCGCCATCGACAGCGACGCCAGCAGGAACAGCAACTGGCCGAGGGACAGGCTGAGGCCGCTGCCCATGGTGAGCAGGAACAGGCCCGAGACGGCGATGGGCAGGGCGGTCCAGAAGGCGCGGTTGGGCCGCTCCTTGAACAGCAGCCAGGCCACCAGCGGTACCATCAGCATCGACAGGCTCATGATAAAGGCTCCCTCGCCGATGCCCTCGCTGTGGGACACCGCCAGTATCCAGAACAGCAGGTTCATGCCCATGATGGTGCCGACGGCGCCGGCCTTGAGCAGGTTGGCGGCGGGAATGGCCAGCAACTGCCGCCAGCAGAAGGGCAGCAGCAGCAGGGCGGCGAGCAGGAAGCGCCAGCCGACGAAGCCGGCGGGCGGCAGGCCGTTGAGGGCTTCCTTGGAAAACAGCCAGCCGGCGGAGGCCAGCAGGGTGGCCGTGAGAATGAACAGATCGCCTCGCCGTTCCGGCAGCATCATCAGGACCTCATCTGAAAGCACCGGCAAGGCTGGCGCCCCCTCTGTGCGGCAGGTGGAAAGGGGGCATGCGGACCGGCAGTGAATGCGTTTGAGTACTCACTACTCTATGCCATCGGGCCGGGTTTTCACACTGTAAAGGTCGCGACCTTGCAGTTCAGCTCCGCCGCCTGCTCGCTCAGCAGATTGGCCTGCCGGCGCGAACGGTTGGTGTCTTCGGCCAGCCGATCGGTCACATCCTTGATGCTGGTGGTGTTGCGGGTGATGTCCCCGCTGACCTGGCTTTGCTCCTCGGCGGCGGTGGCGATCTGGGCAGCCATGTCGCAGATCCGGGTCACGTCCCGGTAGATATGGTCCAGGGCCAAGGCAGCCTGGTCGGCATCGGTCACGGTACCCTGGGCCAGCCGGGCGCTCTGTTCCATCAGTGCCACCGCCTTGCCGGTGGTCTGCTGCAAGTTGGCGATCATCGTCTGGATTTCTCCGGTGGAGGTATGGGTTCGTTGCGACAGCACCCGGACTTCATCCGCTACCACGGCAAAACCCCGGCCCTGGGCACCGGCCCGCGCCGCCTCTATGGCGGCGTTCAGTGCCAGCAGATTGGTCTGCTCGGCAATGCCCTGGATGGTGGCCAGGATGGAGTTGATGTCCTGGGCATGGCGGTTCAGCTCCTGGATCACGGCGGAAGCCTGCACGATTTCTCCGGCCAGATGGTTGATGGAGTGCCGGCTTTGCAGCACCAGGTCGCGGCCCTGCTCGGTACTGCCCGAGGCACTGAGAGCGGCCTGGGCGGCCTGTTCGGCATGGCGGGCGATCTCCTGGGTGGCGGAGGCCATTTCGGTGATGGCGGTGGCGACCAGGGTGATTTCCTGCTGCTGCCGGTTCAGCTCGGCCGCGGTGAGATCCGCCTGCTGTTCACCCTGGCGGGCGCTGTCGCCCAGCTCCCGTGCCTGCTGGCGTATGTGACTGATCAACTCGGCCAGGCTGCCGACAAACTGGTTGAAGCTCAGGGCCAGGGTGCCGACTTCATCCTTGCTGTCCAGCCTTATCCGCCGGGTCAGATCCCCGCCGCCGTCGGCGATCAGGGTCAAGGCTCCGGATACCTGTTGCAGCGGCCGGAACAGCCGGTTGCACAGCAGGTTGAAGGCTAGCACGCATAAGGCCAGCACCGCGAGTGTTGCCAGCGCCTGTTCCCACAGGGTCCGGTAGAGCGGGGCCAGCACGCTGCCCCGATCGATGAACACCAGGGTGCTCAAATGGCTGCCATCAATGGGGGCGACGTAGAGGTAGTGAGGGCTGCTGTTCAGGCTGAGGCGGCTGAGACCGCCGCTGTTGCCCAGCCGCTTGACCAGTTCCGGGGTCAGTTCGGGGCTCTTGTCAGCGATCGGCCGGTTGAGCAGGCGGGTGTCCTGATCGGCGAAGATGATGCCCTGATCGGTGGTGAGCAGCATATGGCCGCTGCCGGGCAGCCTGACCTGGCGCAGTTGCTGCAGCAGATCCTCGATGTCCACATCGGCACCCAGTACCACCCGTTGTTGCCCCAGCCGGGCGACCAGACCGAGCGACACCACATTGGCGCCGGTGGCAGCCGCCACGGTCGGGTTATCCATAAAGACCCGTTCGGGGGCTTTCAGGGCGTTCTGGTACCAGCCCCAGCGCCGGGGATCATTGTTATCCGGCGGCAGTACCACCCTATTGGCATTCTGCTGTGAGCCGTCGCCGAAGGCGACAAAGACATTGTCGAAACGGCCCGAGTCTTTCACCTGGCGCAGGTGCGTCACCAGATGCTGTTCATCCACGTTGTCGGGAAAGGCGGCCAGGGCCGCCTCCCGCGAGACCAGCCAGTCGGTTACGTACTGATTGTAGGCATGGGTCACACTGAACAGGCGCTCGTTCAGTTCCTCATCGAGCCGGTTCAGCGAGGCGATGAACGACAAGGTGGTGACCACCACGCCGCCCAGGGCAATGGCGAGGCTGGCGGAAAGGGATAGTTTCTGTTTCAGCGTCAGGTGGAGCATCAACCGGTTCCTGTCAGGGGGTGGAGGGAGTCTGTGTGCGTGGGTGACCGGCGCGGGGACAACACTGTTGCCGGCGGTACCGGTCGCCAGACATGGCTAGATACTCACCTTGGAATGGTAGGACTCCATGATGGCCTTGAGCGCCGCCATTTTTTCGGTGCCGGGCGGCATAAGCCCTTCCAGCGGATAGGCCTGGCCGAAGCTGGCCCATTTGTGGCTGCCCAGGTTGTGGTAGGGCAGCAGCTCCACCTTTTCTACCGCCGGACCCAGGCTGGCGATAAAGCGGCCCAGGGCGTCGATGTCGGCCTCGTCGTCGCTCCAGCCCGGCACTACCACGTGACGGATCCACATGGCCTGGCCCCGTTCGGCCAGGTAACGGGCCAGCGCCAGGGCGAAGCGGTTGCTGACCTGGGTCAGCGGGATATGCTGTTCGTCGCGGATATGCTTGAGATCGAGCAGCACCAGATCGGTGCTGTCGAGCAGCCGGTCGAGGGCGGCGTCGTGATGGTGCACGAAGCCGTTGGTGTCCAGGCAGGTGTGCAGGCCCTCGGCCTTACAGGCTTCGAACAGCTCGGTGACGAAGGGCATCTGCAGCAGAGGTTCGCCGCCGGACACGGTGATGCCGCCGCCGGACGCCCGCATAAAAGGCCGGTAGCTGAGCAGCTCCGGCATCAGCTCGGCCACCGTGACCTCGCGGCCGGCGTCGGTGTCCCAGCTGTCCCGGTTGTGGCAGTACAGGCAGCGCATCAGGCAGCCCTGCATAAACACCAGGAAGCGGATGCCGGGACCGTCGACGGTGGCGCAGCTTTCGGTGGAATGGATTCGTCCGCTAATGGCCATGGTTCCTCCCCAGGAGTGTCGGTGCCATGCCCAAATGCCGAGTTCAGGATTTTCGGCATGGCTTGCCATTAAAGAGAAAGTCGGCCAAAGGGCCAACTCCGCCGACACGCTGTAAATACCTCCCTGTACGCTCGCACATGCCATCCCTGGCATGTGACGGTCGGCGGAGCCGCTCCCTTTGGCCTTCTGATTTGACTTGAGTGTTGTCTGTTTGAGACCGCCTGGAGAATGGCTGACAGTCTGTTTCACTGATATAACTGTAGTCTCCAGTCCCCAGCCCCCGTCTTTTACATCGACTCGGTAAAGGTCCGGGTGATCACATCCCGTTGCTGCTCGGGGGTCAGGGCGTTGAAGCGCACCGCGTAGCCCGACACCCTGATGGTCAGCTGGGGGTACTTGTCCGGGTGCTCGATGGCGTCGAGCAGCATCTCCCGGTTCATCACGTTGACGTTGAGGTGCTGGCCGCCCTCGCGTCCGGCCTCGTGATGGAAGTAGCCGTCCATCAGCGCCGCCAGGTTGCGCTGCCGGCCCCCTTCATCCTTGCCCAGCGCCTTCGGCACTATGGAGAAGGTGTAGGAGATACCGTCCTTGGCGTGGCTGAAGGGCAGCTTGGCCACCGAGGTCAGCGACGCCAGGGCGCCTTTTTCATCCCGGCCGTGCATGGGGTTGGCACCGGGGCCGAAGGGCTCGCCGGCGCGGCGGCCGTCCGGGGTGTTGCCGGTTTTCTTGCCGTACACCACGTTGGAGGTGATGGTCAGCACCGACTGGGTCGGAATGGCATCCCGGTAGCAGGGATGGGCCTTGATCTTGTCCATGAAACGGCGCACCAGATCGCAGGCGATGTCGTCCACCCGGTCGTCGTTGTTGCCGAATTTGGGGAAGTCGCCCTCTATCTCGAAGTCCACCGCCAGTCCGGACTCGTCGCGCACCGGTTTCACCCTGGCGTACTTGATGGCGCTCAGGGAGTCGGCGGTTACCGACAGCCCGGCGATACCGCAGGCCATGGTGCGCACCACGTCCTTGTCGTGGAACGCCATCTGGATGGCCTCGTAGGCATACTTGTCGTGGCTGTAGTGGATCACGTTGAGGGCGGTCACGTACTGGGTGGCCAGCCAGTCCATCAGGCTGTCGAGGCGGCTCATCACCTGCTCATAGTCCAGCACCTCGCCCTTGAGCGGCTCGGCCCTGGGGCCGACCTGGATTTTCAGCTTCTCGTCCACGCCGCCGTTGATGGCGTAGAGCAGGGTCTTGGCCAGGTTGGCGCGGGCACCGAAGAACTGCATCTGCTTGCCCACCACCATGGGCGACACGCAGCAGGCGATGGCGTAGTCGTCGGAGTCGAAGTCCGCGCGCATCAGATCGTCGTTCTCGTACTGGATGGCGGAGGTGTCGATAGAGACCTTGGCCACATAGTCCTTGAACGCCCGCGGCAGTTGCTCGGACCAGAGCACGGTCAGGTTCGGCTCCGGGCTGGGGCCCATGTTGTACAGGCTATGCAGGTAGCGGAAGCTGGTCTTGGTGACCAGGGGGCGGCCGTCCAGGCCCATGCCGGCCAGGGACTCGGTGGCCCAGATGGGGTCGCCGGAGAACAGCTCGTCGTACTCGGGGGTACGCAGGAAGCGCACCATGCGCAGCTTCATGATGAAGTGATCCACCAGCTCCTGGGCCTGGGCCTCGGTGAGGCTGCCTTCACGCAGATCCCGCTCGATATACACATCGAGGAAGGTGGAAGTGCGACCCAGCGACATGGCGGCGCCGTTCTGGGACTTGATGGCGGCCAGGTAGGCGAAGTAGAGCCATTGCACCGCTTCCTTGGCATTGGCGGCGGGGCGGCCCAGATCGAAGCCGTAACCGGCGGCCATGGTCTTGAGATCGGCCAGGGCGCGCACCTGCTCGGCCAGCTCTTCGCGCAGCTGCAGGGTGCGGGACAGATCGATACCCGCCTCCAGATCCGCCTGGGTGGAGGCGATCTGGGCCTTTTTATCCTTGATCAGGAAATCCACGCCGTAGAGGGCGCAGCGGCGGTAGTCGCCGATGATGCGGCCACGGCCATAGGCGTCGGGCAGGCCGGTGAGCACCCCGGACTTGCGGCAGTTGAGGATGTCCTTGGTGTAGAGGTCGAATACCGCTTGGTTGTGGGTCTTGCGATAGTCGGAAAACACCTTGCTCACCTGCGGGTCCAGCTCGCGGCCATAGGCCTGGCAGGAAGCCTCGACCATGCGCACGCCGCCATAGGGCAGGATGGCGCGCTTGAGCGGCGCCTCGGTCTGCAGGCCGACCACCTGCTCCAGCTCCCGGTCGATGTAGCCGGGGGCGTGGGAGGTGATGGTGGACGGATTGTCGGTGTCGAAGTCGAGCGGGGCGTGGGTGCGGTTTTCCTCGGCGATGCCGTTCATCACCTGCTCCCACAGGGCCAGGGTGGCCGGGGTAGGGCCGGCCAGGAAGCCGTCGCCGCCCTCGTAGGGGCTGTAGTTGGCCTGGATGAAGTCGCGTACATTGACTTCCTGTTGCCAGTTTTCGCCACCGAAGCCGCGCCAGGCGTGCTCGAAATTGTTGTTGACCTGTGCCATAAAAACCTCCGCTGAACGGCTGGCGACGCCCGAATGGACAAGGTGCGGGCGCCATTACCTGATGGCTTCAGACTACTGCCGAGGGGGTAGCCGGCCGTTGATCTGGATCAACCTTGGCTTCTGAATTTTTGTAATTTTACTACACTTTCGCCTGTGCCCATCGATGGGCCCGTTACGAGACCCTCCTTTAATCACCAGACTTCATGCCGTGTTACAGCATAGTAAAGAAAGCATTGCGCTACCACTTTGGACATAACTGGAGCGATACAATGTGGTAATAAAAAACAGATCCATTTTTTCGGCGGGACGCTATCAGCGCTTAATCGGACTCAGGCTTTTGTCAGTCTCTGGTTGTGCTAGAATGTGCGCACTTTTGTTCAAACAAGGATTCCCATGAAGGTAATCGAAGGGCTGATGGCCGCGCCCGAGGCCAAGGTGGCGATCGTGGTCGCCCGCTTCAACAGCTTTATCAACGACAGCCTGGTGGCCGGCGCCCTGGACGTGCTCAAGCGTCAGGGCCAGGTACAGGACGACAACATCACCCTGGTACGGGTACCCGGCGCGGTCGAGATCCCGCTGGTGTGCAAGAAGCTCGCCAAGAGCGGCCAGTACGACGCCATCGTCGCCCTGGGCTGTGTCATCCGCGGCGGCACCTACCACTTCGACCTGGTGGCCAACGAGAACAGCAAGGGCATGGCCAGCGTGATGATGGAATTCGAAGTGCCCATCGCCTTCGGCGTGCTGACCACCGAAAACATCGAACAGGCCATCGAGCGCGCTGGCACCAAGGCGGGCAACAAGGGCGCGGAAGCGGCCCTCAGCGCACTGGAAATGATCAACGTCCTGCAAGCGCTGGACTAAGAGGAGTACTGCATTGAAACCGTCTGAACGCCGCAAGGCCCGCCGCCTCGCCACCCAGGCCATCTATCAGTGGCAAATGACCAAGGATAACGTGGCCGACATCGCCCAGCAGTTCCTGCTGGAGCAGGACACCAAGGGCGTGGATCTGGACTATTTCCGCGATCTGCTGTTCGGGGTCTCAGTACACGCCGCCGAGCTGGACGCGGTGTTTTCCCCCTACCTGTCCCGTCCGCTGGCGGATCTCGATATGGTGGACAAGGCGGTGCTGCGGTTGGCCACCTATGAGCTGACCCGGCGTGAGGATGTGCCTTATCGGGTAGTGATCAACGAAGCCATCGAGTTGGCCAAGGCCTTCGCCGCCGAAGAGAGCCACAAGTTCGTCAACGGCGTGCTCGACAAGGTTGTCAAGCAGTTAAAAAAATAACGACAAGCATCGGGAAAAAGCCAGCAGCCGCTGGCTTTTCATTTTCTATGAATGAATTTGAAATAATAAGACACTATTTTACCGCCGACAGCGGCCGCAAGGACGTGCTGATGGGGCCGGGGGACGACTGTGCCCTGCTGCAGGTGCCGCCCCAGACCTGGCTGGCGGTGAGCACGGATACCCTGGTTGCCGGGGTGCACTTCTTCGCCGACATGGATCCGGTGGCCCTGGGCCACAAGGCCCTGGCGGTGAACCTCTCGGATCTGGCGGCCATGGGCGCGGATCCGCGCTGGGTTTCGCTGGCGCTGACCCTGCCCGCGGTCGACGAAGGCTGGATAAAAGGCTTTTGCGCCGGCTTCTTCGAGCTGGCGGAATATTACAACGTGGCCCTGGTGGGCGGCGACATGACCAAGGGACCCTTGTCGATCACCGTGACGGTGCACGGCACCCTGCCCGAGGGCAAGGGCCTGCGGCGCAGCGGCGCCCGGGTGGGGGACGGCGTCTACGTCACCGGCACCCTGGGCGATGCGGCGCTGGGCTTGCAGCAGCGGCTCGGCCATATCACGGTGCCGGACGAGCACCTGGACTTTGTGCGCACCAAGTTCGAACATCCCCACCCCCGCATCCTGGCCGGCCAGGCGCTGCGCGACATCGCCTCCAGCGCCCTGGACATCTCCGACGGCCTGGCCGGGGACCTGGCCCATATCACCACCGCCTCCGGGGTGCGTGCCCAACTGGAGCTGGAGCAGCTGCCCCTGAGCGAGGCCATGAAGGCGTCCGTGCCCCGGGAACGGGGCTGGGAGCTGGCCCTGACCGGCGGCGAGGACTACGAGCTGTGCTTTACCGTGCCGGAAACCCACCGCGGCCAGCTGGAGACCGCCCTGGCCCACTGCGGGGTCAAGTTCACCCGCATCGGCCGCATCCTGGCCGGCGAACCCGGCGTGGAGCTGCTGGCCGAGGGCAAGCCCTATCGGTTGCAGGCCCAGAGCTGGGATCATTTTCGGAGTGCCTGAATGAGAAAACCCGAGCTGGCGGCGCTCAAGCTGTCCAACCCGCTGCACCTGCTGGCCCTGGGCTTCGGCTCCGGCCTGAGCCCGGTGATGCCCGGCACCATGGGTACCCTGGCGGCCATTCCCCTCTACCTGCTGGTGCAGGGGTTGCCGCTGTGGGCCTATCTGGGGCTATTGGTGCTGGGCTTCGTGGCCGGCATCAAGATCTGCGAGGCGGCCACCCGGGCCATCGGCCGGCATGATCACGGCGCCATCGTGTGGGACGAGATCATCGGCTTCGGCATCACCATGATAGCGGCGCCGGCGGGCTGGGGCTGGATTGCGGCCGGCTTCGTGCTGTTCCGCTTCTTCGACATCGCCAAGCCCTGGCCCATCCGCTGGTTCGACCGCCGGGTGCACGGCGGCGTCGGCATCATGCTGGACGATGTTATCGCCGGCCTGTTCGCCCTGGCCTGCCTGCAGGGGCTGGCCGCCTTCTTGTAACCCCCGCGCTTTTAACCGCGGGATCCTGCACTGTCGTCACTCCCGTGGCCCTCGTCACTCCCGCGCAGGCGGGAGTCTATCAAACCCAGCCAGCCGCAAGACCCGTGCAGGCCGCTACTGGCTGTCCGCCTTCGCGGACATGACGGATTTTGGGGCAGCCACCCTGGGCGCGGTGTCAACCGCGCGCTCCTGCAGGCGATGGGGAGCGGCGTTGTTCCACGCGGCTGAAGCCGAGCCTGCCATTGCTTTGGGAACTCGCCGGGATTGGTTTATTCCGGGCCGAACCCGAGGCGGGGAAAACGTTTTCCACCGGTTTTTACCTGGCCGACATCACCTTTGGGTGTTTCCGCACTTGCTTTTTAGAGCAAAGTTTCTATTCTTTTTTGGTTCGCGCTGATCTATCTTGATTTGAAGGTTTAGTCATAAATTCTGATTAAAAACTAATGTTTAATATTTGTTGCTAAAATTGTGAGCTGGCTCCGGATAACTGCGATTCAGTTTTTCGTGAACAGGCTTACAATGCTTGCAAATGTTACTTTCTCGCGCCCGTCCATGATCCGGGCGGGAAGGCGGCTCCGGGCCGAAAGCCCCGGGCCGGCCGCGAGAGACACTAAAGGCCGGCCGCCCGGGCGGTTGGAAAGGATGCGGTACAGCGGGGCTTGCCCCGGTTAAGGATGAAGATGTCCCTGCTAGAAGTGAAACACCTGCGGATCGAGTATCCGTCCCGCCACGGCGTCATGGCCGCCGTCGAGGATCTGTCCTTCACCATCGAGAAGGGGGAAATCCTCGGGGTGGTCGGCGAGTCCGGCGCCGGCAAGTCCACCATCGGCAACGCCGTTATCGATCTGCTGAGCCCGCCCGGGCGCATCGCCAGCGGCGACGTCTACCTGGACGGGGAAAAAATTTCCGACCTGGAGCCCGCCGCCATTCGCGCCGTGCGCGGCCGGCGCATCGGCTTTATCTTCCAGGATCCCATGACTTCGCTCAATCCGCTGTTCACGGTGGAATACCAGATGGTCGAGACCCTGCTGGCCAACACCGAACTGAGCCGCGAGCAGGCCCGCAAGAAGGCGGTGTCCCTGCTCGAGGCGGTGGGCATTCCCCAGCCCGAGCTGCGCATCAAGCAGTATCCGCACCAGTTTTCCGGCGGCATGCGCCAACGGGTGGTGATCGCCATCGCCCTGTCGTGCGATCCGGAGCTGATCATCGCCGACGAGCCCACCACGGCGCTGGACGTGTCCATCCAGGATCAGATCCTCACCCTCATTCGCACCCTGTGCAAGGAGCGCAACGTGGGCTGCATGCTGGTCACCCACGACATGGGCGTGGTGTCGAACGTGACCGACCGGGTGGCGGTGATGTACCGCGGCCGGCTGGTGGAAATCGGCCCCACCCAGAAGGTGCTGGGCAACCCCGAACATGCCTATACCCGCAGCCTTATCTCCGCCGTGCCCCGCTCCGACGTCAAGCTGGTGCGCTTTCCGCTGGTGTCCTATATCGAGGACGCCAGGGAAATGGTGCACCTGGATCTGAAAACCCACTGGCTGGGCCGGCGTCAGGATCAGCGGCAATACCAGGGCGCCCTGCTCAGGGTGGAGCACTGCAACCTGCGCTTCGTGACCAAGGACTCCATCTTTCCCTCGCGCCGGGAATACCTGCAGGCCACCCATGACGTCAGCTTCGAAATCGTCGAAGGCGAGACCTTCGGCCTGGTGGGGGAGTCGGGCTCCGGCAAGTCCACCATCGCCCGGGCCATCACCGGGCTTTACCCGCCCGACAGCGGCCAGATCTGGTTCGAGGGCATAGAGCTCACCGCCATCAAGACCGAGCAGGAGCGCCGCCCCCTGCGCCGGCAGATGCAGATGGTGTTCCAGAATCCCTATTCCTCCCTCAACCCGCGCATGCGGGTGGAAGACATCATCGCCGAGCCGATCCGCTTCCACCAACTGGCGGATAACGAAGCGCAGATCCGGGGCATCGTCGCCGATCTGCTCGACTATGTGGGCCTGGGCCGGGCTGCCGGGGTCAAGTTCCCCCACGAATTCTCGGGCGGCCAGCGCCAGCGCATCTCCATCGCCCGGGCCCTGGCCACCCGGCCACGGCTGCTGATCTGCGACGAGCCCACCTCGGCGCTGGATGTCTCGGTGCAGGCACAAATCCTCAACCTGCTGAAGGATCTGCAGGATGAACTCAAGCTCACCATGCTGTTTATCAGTCACGATCTGCCGGTGATCCGGCAGATGTGCGACCGCATCGGGGTGATGAAAAAAGGCACCCTGGTGGAGGTGGCACCGACCGAACAGCTGTTTACCAAGGCGGCGGATCCCTACAGCCGCTCACTGATTTCCCTGATGCCCGAGTTCAAGGGCATGTCCCGGGAAGGTCTGGATATTTCAGACGTGGCCGCCGGCCAAAACTAATCCCATCGACGGAGTGTGAAATGAAAAAAGGACTCAACAAAGTAACAGCGGCGCTGCTTGCCGCCGGTTTCGCCTTCAGCCTGCAGGCGGCGGACATCACCATCGCCTACGACTCGGATCCCACTTCCATGGATCCCCACGAGCAGTTGTCGGGCCAGACCCTGGAGATGTCGCACCTGCTGTTCGACCCCCTAGTGCGCTGGACCAAGGAATTCGACTTCGAGCCGCGGCTGGCGGAGAAGTGGGAGCGGATCGACGAAGAAACCATGCGCTTCCACCTTCGGCAGGGCGTCAAATTCCACAGCGGCAACGAGCTGACCGCCGACGACGTGATCTGGACCTTCGACCGGCTGAAGGAATCCCCCGACTTCAAGGCCATCTTCGAGCCCTTCGTCAAGGCGGTGAAGGTGGACGACCACACCGTGGATCTGGTGACCTCGGGTCCCTTCCCGCTGGTGCTGAACACCGTCACCTACCTGTTCCCGATGGACTCCAAGTTCTACAGCGGCACCACCGAGGAGGGCAAGGACAAGGGAGAAGTGGTCAAGCACGGCAGCTCCTTCGCCTCCACCAATGTGTCCGGCACCGGCCCCTTCAAGCTCAAGTTCCGCCAGCAGGGGGTCAAGGTGGAATACGAGCGCAACGCCGACTACTGGGACACCCAGTCGCCCGGTAACGTGGATAACATTACCCTGGTGCCGATCAAGGAAGACGCCACCCGGGTGGCGGCCCTGCTGGCCGGCGACGTGGACTTTATCAAGCCGGTGTCCCCCAACGACCACGACAGGGTCAAGGCGGCCGCCAACGTCAAACTGGTGACCGAACCGGGCACCCGCATCATCACCTTCCAGCTCAACCAGGACCGCTTCGAGCCGTTCAGGGACGTGCGGGTACGCCAGGCGGTGAATTACGCCATCAACCAGGACGGCATCGTCCAGCGCATCATGCGCGGCTTCGCCACCACCGCCGGCCAGCAGCCGCCCGCCGGCTATTTCGGCCACAACCCCGAACTGGTACCGCTGTTCGATCTGGACAAGGCCAAGCAGCTGATGGAGGAGGCCGGCTACAAGGACGGCTTCAAGATCAGCATGATCGCCCCCAACAACCGCTACGTGAACGACTTCCGCATCGCCGAGGCGGTGAAGGCGATGCTGGCGCGCATCAATATCGACGTGGATCTGAAGACCATGCCGGTGGCCCAGTACTGGCCCGAGTTCGACAAGTGCGATGCCGACATGCTGATGATCGGCTGGCACTCGGACACCGAGGACACCGCCAACTTCTCCGAGTTCCTGACCATGACCCGCAACAGCGAAACCGGTCGCGGCCAGTACAACTGCGGCCATTACTCCAATCCCAAGCTGGACGGCCTGATCGAGGCGGCCAACCTGGA
This sequence comes from Zobellella denitrificans, assembly GCF_002237365.1. GTDB lineage: Bacteria > Pseudomonadota > Gammaproteobacteria > Enterobacterales > Aeromonadaceae > Oceanimonas > Oceanimonas denitrificans. The sequence goes on along the minus strand of NZ_NMUO01000010.1, from coordinate 5,249 downwards.
AACCGACCTGCCCAAGCGGGAGGCCATGCTGCAGCAGGCCGAGCGCATTCTCTATGACGACGCCGCCTTCGTGCCGCTGCACTGGCAGAACCTGGCCTGGGGCGCGCGCAACAACCTGGAAGCCGAGCCCATCGTCAACGCCATGGACTTCCCCTACCTGGGCGACCTGGTGGTGAAGGAGTAATTAAAAACCGGGGAGTCGGGGCCGGGGAACGGTCACAGATCCCCGGTCCCTGGCCACCGAGCCTGAAGGTGTCGCCGGTTACGCGGATACCCCCGCGTCAGACGGCTGACAAGGCGTCAGGTTTACCCAGGCGGGCAACACCTATGCCAAAGCTGGCGGACAAAGGGAACGGCTCCGCCGACCCTCCGCGCCAGGGAGGGCGCGGCGGAGCCTCCAGGGACGGATTTACGGCGTGTCGGCGGAGTTGGCCCTTTGGCCGACTTATGCGGCCATGACAACGACGTTGTCATCAAGCTGATGTGGATACCTCCGCGTCTTTTTATTACAAGGAAACTTTCAGGTCATGTTGACGTTTTTACTGAAACGGGTGTTCCAGGCCCTGATCGTGATGTTTGTCATCAGCCTGGTGGCCTTTTCCATTCAGGACAACCTGGGCGACCCCCTGCGCGAGCTGGTGGGCCAATCGGTGTCGGAAGAGGTGCGCCAGCAGATGCGGGCCGAGATGGGGCTGAACGATCCCTTCCTGGTCAAGTACGGGCGCTTCGTCGGCAACGCGCTGCGGGGCGACTTCGGCACTTCCTATTTCTTCAAGCAGCCGACCCTGGAGGTGATCTTCCAGAAGCTGCCGGCGACCCTTGAGCTGGTGTTCTGTGCCAGCCTTATCATCATCGCCCTGAGCATACCGCTGGGGGTCTATTCGGCCATCAAGCCCAGATCCTTCCTGTCCAAGGCGATCATGGGCGTGAGCATCATCGGTATTTCGGTGCCGGTCTTCCTCACCGCCATCCTGCTGATGTACGTGTTTTCCATCGAACTCGGCTGGCTGCCCGCCTACGGCCGGGGCACCACCACCAGCCCGCTCGGCTGGGAGTCGGGGCTCTTTAACTGGCAGGGCCTGCGCAACCTGATACTGCCGAGCATCGCCTTGTCGTCCATCATGCTGCCGCTGTTCATCCGCCTGGTGCGCTCCGAGATGCTGGAGCAGCTCAGCGCCGAATACGTCAAGTTCGCCTGGGCCAAGGGGCTGGACAAGTACCGCATCTGGTTTATCCACGCCCTGAAGAACACCCTGCTGCCGCTGATCACCGTGGGTGGGGTGCAGATCGGCACCATGGTGGCCTACACCATCCTCACCGAAACCGTGTTCCAGTGGCCGGGCATCGGCCTGCTGTTCCTCGAGTCCATCAACCGGGTGGACACGCCGCTGATCACCACCTACGTGATCTTCGTCGGCTTTATCTTCGTGGTGACCAACACCATCGTCGATTTGATCTATGGCCTGGTCAACCCCACCGTCAACCTGGCCGCCAAGGGATGAGCACCATGAATACAGACGTCAGCCTGAGCCGCTGGGCCCGCTTCAAGCGGTCGGATTTTTTGTATCACTTTCTGCGCGACAAGGTCGCCATGGTCAGCTTTGCGGTGTTTGTGGCGCTGGCGGCGGCGGCTTTTTTGTCGCCGCTGCTCGCCCCCCACAACCCCTACGATCTGGCCAGTATCGACATCCTCGACTCCGAATTGCCGCCGAGCTGGCTGCCGGGCGGCGACGAGCGCTTTATGCTCGGCACCGACGTGCAGGGCCGCGACATTTTCAGCACCATCCTCTACGGCTCCCGGGTGTCGCTGATGATCGGCCTGGGCGCGGTGGCGCTGCAGCTGGCCATCGGCATCGTGGTGGGGCTGTCCGCCGGCTACTTCGGCGGGCGCATCGACAACTTCCTGATGCGCATCGCCGACGTGCAGCTGTCCTTCTCCACCATGATGGTGGCCATCATCGTCTCGGCGGTGTTCCAGGCCACCCTGGGCGCCGACTTCTATGCCCGGTACGCGGTGCTGATGCTGGTGGTGATCATCGGCCTGGCCGAGTGGCCCCAGTACGCCCGCACCATCCGCGCCACCGTGCTGGCGGAGAAGAAAAAGGAATACGTGGAGGCGGCCCGGGTGATGGGCTTCAGATCCATGCGCATCATGTTCCGCCATATCCTGCCCAACTGCCTGTCGCCGATACTGGTCATCTCCACGGTGCAGGTGGCCAACGCCATCATGAGCGAGGCGGCGCTGTCCTTCCTCGGCCTCGGCATGCCGGTGGACAAGCCCTCGCTGGGGTCGCTGATCAGCATGGGCTTCAGCTACATCTTCTCCGGCTCCTGGTGGATCACCGCCTTCCCCGGCATCTACCTGGTGGTGCTGGTGCTGGTGATCAACCTGCTCGGCGACTGGCTGCGGGATGTGTTCAATCCCAAGGTGTACAAGGGATGAGCCGCTTCCGGTCCATAAGCCCCGGCCCAGGCCTGGGCGTATGGGCCGGCCTGGTCAGCCGGGGGCCAGGCCCTTGATGGCGCCACCGCCGACGGGTGCCGGGAGCCGAAAGCGGGGAAACCCGGAGCGCGGGAGCAGATACGGACGCGGGCCGGGTGCCGGAAGAGCGGCCGAAGGCCGCTGCTTGTGTGAAAAATGTTCGCACCGGCATTCTGGCCATTTGCTCAGACCCGGGTTCTACTGCATAATATGCGCCTCAAAATCTGAGGTGCGGTGTGTCGGTACTCTTAGCATGCCCGTCTATTTTTCAATCAACCATATAAAGTTGCATCATGTCTGACTTATCCATATACAGAAATATCGGTATCTTTGCTCACGTCGACGCGGGCAAGACCACGACCACCGAACGTATCCTCAAGCTGACCGGCAAGATCCATAAACTGGGTGAAGTGCATGACGGTGAATCCACCACCGACTTCATGGAACAGGAAGCCGAGCGCGGTATCACCATCCAGTCCGCGGCCGTCAGCTGCTTCTGGAAAGGCAACCGTTTCAACGTTATCGACACCCCTGGACACGTTGACTTCACCGTTGAAGTGTACCGCTCCCTGAAGGTACTGGACGGCGGTATCGGCGTATTCTGTGGTTCCGGCGGCGTTGAGCCCCAGTCCGAAACCAACTGGCGCTATGCCAACGAATCCGGCGTTGCCCGTATCATCTTCGTCAACAAGCTGGACCGTATCGGTGCCGACTTCCTGCGCGTGGTTCAGCAGACCCGCGACGTGCTGGCCGCCAACCCGGTGGTCATGGTGCTGCCCATCGGCATCGAAGACGAGTTCAAGGGCGTGGTCGACCTGCTGACCCGCAAGGCCTATGTCTGGGACGACAGCGGTGACCCCGACAAGTACACCGTGGAAGACGTGCCGGCCGACATGGTCGAGCTGGTGGAAGAATACCGCGAGAAACTGGTCGAAAGCGCCGTTGAGCAGGACGACGACCTGATGGAAGCCTACATGGAAGGCGAAGAGCCCTCCATCGAGGACATCAAGCGTTGCATCCGCAAGGGTACCCGCACCATGGCCCTGTTCCCGGCCTTCTGTGGTTCCGCGTTCAAGAACAAGGGCATGCAGCTGGTGCTGGACGCCGTTGTCGATTACCTGCCGAGCCCGACCGAAGTCGACCCGCAGCCGCTGACCGACGAAGAAGGCAAGGAAACCGGCGAGTACGCCATCGTTGATCCCGAGGCCCCGCTGAAGGCCCTGGCGTTCAAGATCATGGACGACCGTTTCGGCGCCCTGACCTTCGTGCGTATCTACTCCGGCCGCATCAAGAAGGGTGACACCATCCTCAACAGCGCCACCGGCAAGACCGAGCGGGTTGGCCGCATGGTGGAAATGCACGCCGACCAGCGTACCGACCTGGAATCCGCCCAGGCCGGCGACATCATCGCCATCATCGGCATGAAGAACGTGCAGACCGGCCACACCCTGTGTGATGTCAAGCACCCCTGCACCCTGGAAGCCATGGTGTTCCCCGAGCCGGTGATCTCCATCGCCGTTGCGCCGAAGGACAAGAACGGCTCCGAGAAGATGGGCATCGCCATCGGCAAGATGATCGCCGAAGATCCCTCTTTCCGCGTGGAAACCGACGTGGACTCCGGTGAAACCATCCTCAAGGGCATGGGCGAACTGCACCTGGACATCAAGGTCGACATCCTCAAGCGTACCTACGGCGTCGAGCTGATCGTGGGTGAGCCGCAGGTGGCCTACCGTGAAACCATCACCGCCGAAGTGGAAGACAGCTACACCCACAAGAAGCAGTCCGGTGGTTCCGGTCAGTACGGTAAAATCGACTACATCATCCGTCCGGGCGAGCCGAACACCGGTTTCGTGTTCAAGTCTTCCGTGGTCGGCGGCAACGTACCCAAGGAATTCTGGCCCGCGGTCGAGAAAGGTTTCGGCAGCATGATGAACACCGGTACCATCGCCGGCTTCCCGGTGCTGGACGTTGAGTTCGAGCTGACCGACGGTGCCTACCACGCCGTTGACTCCTCGGCCATCGCCTTCGAAATCGCCGCCAAGGGCGCCTTCCGTCAGTCCATCGCCAAAGCCAAGCCGCAACTGCTGGAGCCGGTGATGAAGGTTGACGTGTTCAGCCCGGAAGACAACGTGGGTGACGTCATCGGCGACCTGAACCGTCGTCGCGGCATGATCAAGGATCAAAACGCCGGCGTGACCGGTGTGCGCATCAAGGCCGAAGTTCCCCTGTCCGAAATGTTCGGTTACATCGGCTCCCTGCGTACCATGACCTCCGGTCGTGGCCAGTTCTCCATGGAGTTCTCGCACTACACCGCTTGCCCGGCCAACGTGGCCGAGAAAGTGGTTGCCCAGGTGAAAGAGCGCAAGGCCGCCGAAGCCAAGAAGTAATGCCGGCGTAAGCCTCTGCATTCAACAAAAACCGCTGCCCCGGCAGCGGTTTTTTTATGGGCGACAGACCGGCTAATAGGGTGGGAAGCCGAACGAGAGGGAACGGCCCGGGGTTGTCCTTATCTTTTGGTGTGCATCGCCGGCGCCCCGGCTTTATCATCGTCGGCCTGTTCTGCTCCTTGACGACGAGAACCACACCGTGCTTTCCCTGTTGCTCGACCGCATTGCCTCCTGTTCCCGCCGGCGCCTGGCCGGGGGGCTTATCCTGCTTTCCATGGCGCTGGTGGCCGCCGGGTTGCTGGGCCTGCCGCTGGCGGGGAGCTGGGCCGGGGGGGGCTGGACCGGGGGCGCACGGGGGCCGGCGGCTTGCGGCGGGGGGT
>NZ_NMUO01000001.1 GCF_002237365.1 Zobellella denitrificans | reverse complement strand
GGCCCAGGGCGGCGCCAGTGCCCCCGCCGCCGCGCCGGCCGGCAATGATGAGCAGGCAGCCTACGACAATGCGGTTAACCTGGTGCTGCAGGACAAGGACTATGACGCGGCCATCCCCGCCTTTGCCCGCTTTATCACCCAGTATCCTCAGTCCACCTATGTGCCCAATGCCCATTACTGGCTGGGGCAATTGCTGTTCACCCAGAAGCGGTTCGATCAGGCCAAGGCCCAGTTCGCCCGGGTGGTGGAAGCCTATCCCGGCTCCAACAAGCGGGCCGACTCCATCCTCAAGCTGGGGTTGATCGCCAAAGAGCAGGGCGATGCCGGCCTGGCCCGCCAGTATTACGAGCAGGTGCTGCGGGAGTACGGCAACAGTGGCGCGGCGCGCCTGGCCCAGGAAAACCTGAACAGCCTGTGATCCGGGCGGAATGGCGAATTTTTGAGAGAGTCGCCTGTTCCTTAAGCAAACGGTTGGAAATGGTGATTTTCCTGTTGCGTCACCAAATTAAATCCGTAATATAGGCCGCCGTTGGCAGGGCTGCTCCGGTAGCCCAGGCCAGAGGGTCGTTAGCTCAGTTGGTAGAGCAGTTGACTTTTAATCAATTGGTCGCAGGTTCGAATCCTGCACGACCCACCAGATTCCCGGACGCTTAGCTCAGCCGGGAGAGCACCTCCCTTACAAGGAGGGGGTCACTGGTTCGATCCCAGTAGCGTCCACCAGTTTTGATGCTTTTGACAAAAGTACACCCCGGGTGGTTAGCTCAGCCGGGAGAGCACCTCCCTTACAAGGAGGGGGTCACTGGTTCGATCCCAGTACCACCCACCACTTTCGAGTGGAACAGCAATATCCGGGTCGTTAGCTCAGTTGGTAGAGCAGTTGACTTTTAATCAATTGGTCGCAGGTTCGAATCCTGCACGACCCACCAGATTCCCGGACGCTTAGCTCAGCCGGGAGAGCACCTCCCTTACAAGGAGGGGGTCACTGGTTCGATCCCAGTAGCGTCCACCAGTTTTGATGCTTTTGCTAAAAGCATACCCCGGGTGGTTAGCTCAGCCGGGAGAGCACCTCCCTTACAAGGAGGGGGTCACTGGTTCGATCCCAGTACCACCCACCACTTTCGAGTGGAACAGCAATATCCGGGTCGTTAGCTCAGTTGGTAGAGCAGTTGACTTTTAATCAATTGGTCGCAGGTTCGAATCCTGCACGACCCACCAGATTCCCGGACGCTTAGCTCAGCCGGGAGAGCACCTCCCTTACAAGGAGGGGGTCACTGGTTCGATCCCAGTAGCGTCCACCATCTTCAAGTAGTCCGTACTGTACGGGTCGTTAGCTCAGTTGGTAGAGCAGTTGACTTTTAATCAATTGGTCGCAGGTTCGAATCCTGCACGACCCACCATCCAGTCCTTCTTTTCGTATTCTCTCCCTACTTTCCTTTTATGTCGCTTTTATTACCGGATGTTTGGGTTAAAACCCAAGCGGCGTTATAATGCCTCGCTACTATAGCTATCTGGATGGAGCAATTGGGATCAGGTCATGACTGAAGCTGTCGATATCATCGAGTTTGACTACCCCTTTCCCGCCAAGCCGGCCCCGCTGAGCGCGGACCAGCGACAGGCGCTGAAAGACGAAATCAAGGCACTGCTGAGCGCCAAAAACGCCGTGCTGGTGGCCCACTATTACACCGATCCCGAGATCCAGGCCCTGGCCGAGGAAACCGGTGGCTGCGTATCCGACTCCCTGGAAATGGCCCGTTTCGGCAAGCACCACCAGGCCGACACCCTGATCGTGGCCGGGGTGCGCTTTATGGGAGAGACCGCCAAGATCCTGAGCCCGGAAAAAACCGTGCTGATGCCCACCCTGGAAGCGGAGTGTTCCCTCGATCTTGGTTGCCCCGAAGACGAATTCACCGCCTTCTGTGACGCCCATCCGGATCACACCGTGGTGGTGTACGCCAATACCTCGGCGGCGGTCAAGGCCCGGGCCGACTGGGTGGTCACCTCCAGCATCGCGCTCGAGATAGTGGAGCACCTCGACAGCGAAGGCCACAAGATCATCTGGGCGCCGGACCGTCACCTGGGCGCCTATATCGAGAAGCAGACCGGTGCTTCCATGCTGCGCTGGCAGGGTGCCTGCATCGTGCACGACGAGTTCCGCGCCAAGGCGCTGCAAGAGCTGAAAGCCCAGAATCCGGATGCGGCCGTGCTGGTGCACCCGGAATCCCCCCAGTCGGTGGTGGAACTGGCGGACGCGGTGGGCTCCACCAGCCAGCTGATCAAGGCGGCCCAGACCCTGCCTCACAAAAAGCTGATCGTGGCCACCGACAAGGGCATCTTCTACAAGATGCAGCAGGCCTGCCCCGACAAGGAAATGGTGGAAGCCCCCACCGGCGGCAACGGCGCCACCTGCCGCAGCTGCGCCCACTGCCCCTGGATGGCGATGAACGGCCTGGTGGCCATTCGTGACGCCCTGCGCGACGGCGGCAAGCAACACGAAATCCAGGTGGACGAAGCCACCCGGGTCAAGGCCATGATCCCGCTGGAGCGGATGCTGGACTTCGCCGAGCAGCTCAAGCTGAAGGTGAAAGGCAACGCTTGATTTTAGCTGGAAGCTGGAGGCCGGAGGCTGGAAGACAGTAGCTGGAGGCTGGAAGCGGCCCGAGTGGTTTTTAGCCATTCCGCTTGTTCTTCCCGTTGGCGTGGCAACGGGAAGCAATCAAAAGAGGTGTGAAGCGTAAGGGCGACCTTACTCTTCACGCCTCTTTCGTTTATGCGTCTGTACACACATTCAAGCGCGTGACGCCAAACCCGCAAAGCACTCTGGCTGCTTCACGCTTCCAGCTTATGGCCTGGCTTTTAGTCACAAGTTTTTGTTGACTTTAGATCAGCAAAACATCGGCCAAAGCGCACAGCTCCTCCGGCACGCCGTAAACCCATCCCTGGGGGCTCCGCCGCGCCCTCCCTGGCGCGGAGGGCCGGCGAAGCTGCGCCCTTTGTCCTCTCTGTCGCCCCGATGCCACCTGCTGGCACCATCTTCAGACGGCGTCGGGGCTTGAAAGAGGCAACAGGGATGGCCTCCGCCGACCGTCACATGCCAGGGATGGCATGTGCGAGCCTACATGGATGTACTTGCGGCGTGTCGGCGGAGGTAGCCCTGCTGCCTCTTCTCTGCGCTGAATCAGACAGTCGGACTTGTGACTAAGAGTCAGGCTTATGGCCTCCAGCTTCGAGTTTACGCCCGGTTTTCTTCCCCGCCCATGGCGGTGATCAGCTCGGGAATAAAGCGGGACAGTTCGCCGGTGACCAGGGCGAAGTCGGCGTCGAAGCGGGCGGCGGCGTCTTCGCTCACCACGTCGTCGTTCTGCTCGCGCAGTTCCTCGGAAAACTTGAGCCGCTTGACGCTCATGTCGTCTCCCAGCACGAAGCTCAGGCTGTCGCTCCAGTTCAGCGCCAGCTTGGTCACCAGCTTGTCCGCGTCCAGGTGGGCCTTCATCTCCTCACTCAGCAGGTCCTGCTGCTTGGCACGGATGATGCCGCCGTGCTCCAGGGCGGATCTCAGCTCGGCCTCGTCCTCCAGGGCGAAGCCGGCGGGGGCGGCGCCTTCCTTCAGCCAGTCGGTCAGGGTCAGCTCGGGTGGGGTGGTCATGGCCAGCGGCACCACCGGCAGGCTGCCTATGCTCTTGCGCAGCAGGGCCAGCAGATCCTCGGCGCGTTTGGCGGAGCTGGCGTCCACGGCGATAAAGCCGGCCTCGGGGTTGATCCAGGCATAGGTCTGCTGGAAGCGGCTGAAGGCCCGGGGCAAGAGGCTCACGATCACTTCCTCCTTGATCGCTTCCTTTTCCTTTTTCTTCAGCGCCCGGCCCTGTTCGGCCTCCAGGCTTTCCACCTTCTCCGCCACCATGTCGTTGACCACGGAGCCGGGCAGCATCTTTTCTTCCTTCTTGGCACAGATCAGGATCTGGCCGTCGGCGCCGTGGGTGAGGGCCTGGCCCTGCTTGCCCAGGGGGGAGATCCAGCCGAACTTGGCCTGCTCCTGGCTGCCGCAGGGGCTGAAGGGAAAGGCGTCCAGCTGTTTTTCCAGTTCTTCAAGGGTCAGTTCGAAAGGGCGGGTAAAACGGTAAATCTGCAGGTTCTTAAACCACATAGCGTCCTCGGTAACGAGCCGGAAAAATCGCATTGTACTGCAAAGCGGCTTTGTGATCAGGCTGTCATTCCCGCGCGATAAAGGCTGATCCGGGTCACAGACAATAATAAAAGCCCGGCCAAACCGCTAATGGACTCATACACTTAAACCAAACCAACGCCGGGGAGATGAAAATGATACGACAGGCCAGGCCCGATGACACCGACGCCATACTGGAGGTGTGGCTGCTGGCATCGCTGCAGGCCCATGATTTTGTGCCGGCGGCGTTCTGGTGGCAGCAGCAGGAGCAGATGCGCGCCCGCTACCTGCCGGCGGCGGAAATCTGGGTGTGCGAGCGGGAAGGTGAGATCCAGGGCTTTGTCGCACTGGTGGAGGACTACCTGGCGGCCCTGTTCGTCCGGCCCGACTGCCAGCAGCAGGGCATCGGCAAGGCCCTGCTGGCGGTGGCCAAGCGGCAGCGGCGGCGGTTGTCGCTCAGGGTGTTCAGCGAAAACGACATAGCGGTGCATTTTTATCGCCAACACGGCTTCGCCATTACCGACGAAGGCACGGATCCCGCCACCGGCCAGCCCGAACTCTGCATGGGTTACCAGGCCCAGCTGTAACGCCGCCGTCGCGGTGGTGTCATAATTTCATAAAACTGTCACACTTGCTCTCAATAATGACATTCATGCACAGAAGACCTGAGAAGGGCAGTTGAAGAATGACACGGAAAATACTGGTAGTTGAAGACGAAGCGGCGATCCGCGAGATGCTGTGTTTTGTGTTGGAGCAGAAGGGCTTCGCCACCCAGGAGGCGGAGGACTACGATCAGGCCCTGGCGATGATCAAGGAGCCCTATCCCGAGCTTATCCTGCTCGACTGGATGCTGCCCGGCGGCAGCGGCATCCAGCTTATCAAGCACCTCAAACAGGACGAACTGACCCGGCAGATCCCGGTGATCATGCTCACCGCCCGGGCCGAGGAAGAAGACAAGATCAAGGGCCTGGACGTGGGCGCCGACGACTACATTACCAAGCCCTTCTCCCCCAAGGAACTGACCTCCCGCCTCAAGGCGGTGCTGCGCCGGGTGGCCCCGACCTCGGTGGAGGACGTGATCGAGGTGCAGGGGCTGAAGCTGGATCCGGTCAGCCACCGGGTCAGCGCCAACAACCTGCAGCTGGACATGGGGCCCACCGAGTTCAAGCTGCTGCATTTCTTTATGACCCACCCCGAGCGGGTATACAGCCGCGAGCAGTTGCTCAATAATGTATGGGGCACCAACGTCTATGTGGAAGACAGGACGGTGGACGTGCATATCCGGCGGCTGCGCAAGGCGGTGTCGGAGTCGGGTCACGACAAGCTGATCCAGACGGTGCGCGGTGCCGGCTATCGTTTTTCAACGCGCCTATGAGGCCTGCATGCAGCTACAAGAATCCGGCCATGGTCTGTGGTGGCGGTTAATCTTCTATTACCTGGCGTTTTTCCTGTTCGGCCTGCTGCTGAAAGAAATGGCACTTGGGCTGCTGATCGGTACCGTGCTGCACCTGCTGTGGCACTACCGCTTTCAGCACAAGCTGGCGGTGTGGTTGTGGCGGGATCGCAGCCTGATCCCGCCGGAAGGAAAAGGCAGCTGGGAAGTCATCTTCAATGGCATCTACCGGCTGCAGCAGCGCCAGCGTGCGCGCCGGCGGGAGCTGGCCAACCTGGTGCGCCGTTTCCGGGAAGGGGCCGAGGCCCTGCCCGACGCCGCCGTGGTGATCCGCCGCGACGGCAGCATCATCTGGTGCAACAAGCTGGCCCAGCAACTGCTGGGCTTTCGCTGGCCCGATGATGCCGGCCAGCATATCGGCAACCTGATCCGTGCCCCTGTGTTCATCGCCTACATGAAGCGGGCGGATTTCCGCGAACCGCTGGAGCTGCCGTCGCCCCAGAACGAAGACAAGCTGCTCGAGTGCCGCATCATGCCCTATACCGAGGATCAGGCCATGCTGGTGGTGCGGGACGTGACCCGCCTGAAGAGCCTGGAGCAGATGCGCAAGTCCTTCGTGGCCAACGTGTCCCACGAGCTGCGCACCCCGCTGACGGTGCTCAAGGGCTACCTGGAGATGATAGAGGAGCCGCCCTCCGAGGCCATGTGGCGCAAGACCCAGAAGGTGATGCTGGAGCAGACCCTGCGCATGGACGCCCTGGTCAACCAGCTGATGACCCTGACCCGCATCGAGGCCTCGCCCAATATCGATACCAGCAAGATAGTGGACATTCCGGCCATGCTGTCGATGCTGGAGCAGGAGGCCCTGACCCTGAGCGGCGACAAGGGCCAACGGTTCAGCTTTGTGGTGGACCAGGGCCTCAAGGTGCGTGGTGATCAGGAGCAGTTGCGCAGCGCCATTTCCAACCTGGTGTACAACGCCATCCGCCATTCCCCGGCGGGTACCGAGATCCGGGTGGAATGGGGGCGGGTGGGGCACCAGGGCCGCTTCGCGGTGACCGACAACGGCGAGGGCATCGCGCCCGAGCACATCGCCCGCCTGACCGAACGCTTCTACCGGGTGGACAAGGCGCGCAGCCGCCAGACCGGCGGCTCCGGCCTGGGGCTGGCCATCGTCAAGCACGCCCTGAGCCACCACGATGCCCACCTCGAGATCCGGAGCAAGGTTGGGGAGGGCAGCTGCTTCAGCTTTACCCTGCCCGAGCGGCTGCTGGTGCAGGACGCCCCCAGCCGGGAAATCGCCTGACAGGCCGGTATTTTTTCGTTCCCATGCCGTGGCGTGGGAGCGAATACCCCGCTTCCCGCTTTCTCTCTGCTTGTCATAAAAGCGTCACTTTCGGTTCATATAGTTGTCATCACCGGCGGCAATACTGGCCGCGTCTTGAAAGACCGAACTCAGATTGGAGATTAAGGATGAAATTGAACAAACTGGTAACCGCTCTTGGATTGACCGCCGCCCTGGCGTCCACCTCCGCCCTGGCCGCCGTGGACAGCAACCTGCCCGACTACGAAAAAGTCAGCGGCATTTCCGGCAACCTGTCTTCCGTGGGTTCGGACACCCTGGCCAACATGGCCACCCTGTGGGCCGAAGAGTTCAAGCGCAGCTACCCCAACGTTAACGTGCAGATCCAGGCCGCCGGTTCTTCCACCGCTCCCGCCGCCCTGACCGAAGGTACCGCCCAGTTCGGCCCCATGAGCCGGGCCATGAAGGACAATGAAATCGAAGCCTTCGAAAAGCGCTACGGCTACAAGCCGACCCCGGTGCGGGTGGCCATCGACGCCCTGGCGGTATTCGTGCATAAAGACAACCCCATCGAGGGCCTGAGCATCGATCAGGTCGACGCCATCTTCTCCAGCACCCTGAGCTGCGGTGCCAGCGAGCAGATCACCCGCTGGGGCCAGACCGGCTTGTCCGGCGACTGGAGCAACCGCGACATCCAGCTGTACGGCCGCAACTCCGTTTCCGGCACCTACGGCTACTTCAAGGACGAGGCCCTGTGCAAGGGTGACTTCAAAAACAACGTGAACGAGCAGCCTGGCTCCGCCTCCGTGGTGCAGTCCGTGTCCTCTTCCCTGAACGCCATCGGCTACTCCGGCCTGGGCTACAGCACTTCCAGCGTGCGCGCCGTGCCCCTGGCCGAAGCCGGCTCCACCGACTATGTTGCCGCCAACGCCGAGAACGCCATCAGCGGCGAGTATCCGCTGTCCCGCTTCCTGTACGTCTACGTGAACAAGCACCCCAACGAGCCCCTGGGCCCGATGGAAGCCGAGTTCATCAAGCTGATGCTGTCCAAGCAGGGCCAGGAAATCGTGCACAAGGATGGCTATGTGCCGGTACCGGCCGCCGTGGCCGAAGCCGACCTGAAAAAGCTGGGCCTGATGTAAGCTTCCATTGCCGTCATCGCAGCTTGAACCCCGGGGAAACCCGGGGTTTTTTTATGGTTTACATATTTGAATTTTCATATATTCTTTTTCCCGCATATCTAAAATCGCCATCGAGGTAAAGGAATGGGGGTATTCGAACGTTACCTGTCGCTGTGGGTCGGCCTGTGCATCCTGGCCGGCGTTACCCTGGGCATCCTGCTGCCGGACGGCTTTGCCCTGGTGGCGGGGCTGGAATTCGCCCACGTCAACCTGGTGGTGGCCCTGTGCATCTGGGTGATGATCTACCCCATGATGGTGCAGATCGACTTTTCCGCCATCAAGGACGTAGGCAAGAAGCCCAAGGGGCTGCTGCTGACCCTGGCGGTCAACTGGCTGATCAAGCCCTTCACCATGGCGGCCCTGGGCTGGCTGTTCTTCCGGGTGCTGTTTGCCGACTGGGTCGATCCGCAGAGCGCCGGGGAATACATTGCCGGCATGATTTTGCTGGGCGTGGCGCCCTGCACCGCCATGGTGTTCGTATGGAGCCAACTGACCAAGGGCGATCCCAACTACACCCTGGTGCAGGTGTCGGTAAACGACCTCATCATGGTGTTCGCCTTCGCCCCCATCGCCGCCTTCCTGCTGGGGGTGAGCGACATCGTCGTGCCCTGGGACACCCTGCTGTGGTCGGTGCTGCTCTATGTGGTGCTGCCGCTGCTGGCCGGGGTCTATACCCGCCGGCGGCTGGAGGAAGGTGGCGGCGGCCGCCAGCTGCAGTCCTTTATCCAGCGCATCAAGCCGCTGTCGGTGGCGGGCCTGCTGGCGACGGTGGTACTGCTGTTCGGCTTCCAGGCGCCCACCATACTGGCCCAGCCCCAGACCATAGTGTTGATTGCCATCCCGCTGCTGATCCAGACCTACGGCATCTTCGCCATCGCCTACGGCGCCGCCAGGGCGATGAAGCTGCCCCACAATATCGCCGCGCCGGCCTGCATGATCGGCACCTCCAACTTCTTCGAACTGGCGGTGGCGGTGGCCATTTCCCTGTTCGGGCTGCACTCGGGGGCGGCGCTCGCCACCGTGGTGGGGGTGCTGGTGGAAGTGCCGGTGATGCTGTCGCTGGTGGCCATCGCCAACCGGACCCGGCACTGGTTTGTCTATAACTGACTCTATTGAACTGCAACCCAAGGAAAGACGATGTCGCAACACCCATTTGACTATCTCACTCTCGGCGAAGGCCGGGGCCGGCTGATCCTTACTCCCTGCCCGGGCACCAAAGAGGCGGCGTTGGACGCCTCGCTGACACAATTGCGCGACGCCGGCGCCGCCGCCGTGCTGACCCTGATGCCGGGGGAAGAGATGGAAAAAAACCGGGTCGCCGCCATGCCGGTCCTGTGCGAGGCGCTGGAGCTGGCCTGGTTCCACCTGCCGGTGGAAGACGACGCCGCCCCCGAAGCCGCCTTCGAGCAGGCCTGGCTTGAGGCGCGTGACCAGGTACTGGCGCTGTTGGCCCAGGGCCGGGATGTCGCCATCCACTGCAAGGGCGGCTCGGGCCGCACCGGCCTGATGGCGGCCATCATACTGCTGGCCCTGGAGGTGCCGCTGAGTGAGGCGGTGCAACGGGTGCAGGCGCTGCGGCCCAAGGCGCTGTGCCTGCCGGCCCACCGTAGCTATGTAGAAGCGCTGGAAGGCCCGGCCGGATAAGGCCCGGGCTGGTACAAAATATATTGAAAGAGGGAGACAGACCCAATGACCATCAAGGTAGGAATTAACGGCTTCGGCCGCATGGGACGGCTGGCGCTGCGCGCGGCCTGGGCATGGGACGACGTGGAGTTCGTGCAGATCAACGATCCGGCCGGCGACGCCGCCACCCTGGCGCACCTTATTACCTTCGACTCGGTGCACGGCCGCTGGACCCAGGAGGCCCGGGCCGAAGGGGACCTGATGATCGTCGGCAACCGGCGTATCGCCTGCACCCGCAACAAGGCCATCGCCGACACCGACTGGTCCGGCTGCGACGTGGTGATCGAGGCCTCCGGCAAGATGAAGAGCAAGGCCCTGCTGCAGGCCTACCTGGATCAGGGGGTGAAGCGGGTGGTGGTGACGGCGCCGGTGAAGGAGGAGGGCGTGCTCAACGTGGTGATGGGGGTGAACGATCACCTCTATGACCCGGTGCTGCACCCCATCGTCACCGCCGCCTCCTGCACCACCAACTGCCTGGCGCCCGTGGTCAAGGTTGTTCACGAGCAACTGGGCATTCGCCACGGCTCCATGACCACCATCCACGACATCACCAACACCCAGACCATACTGGACGCGCCTCACAAGGATCTGCGCCGGGCCCGGGCCTGCGGCCAGAGCCTGATCCCCACCACCACCGGCTCGGCCACCGCCATCACCCATATCTTCCCGGAACTGAAGGGCAAGCTTAACGGCCACGCGGTGCGGGTGCCTCTGGCCAACGCCTCGCTTACCGACTGCGTGTTCGAGGTGGAACGGGCCACCACGGAAGCGGAGGTGAACGCCTTGCTCAAGGCGGCGGCGGAAGGTGAGCTGGCCGGCATCCTCGGTTACGAGGAGCGGCCCCTGGTGTCGGTGGACTACAAGACGGATCCGCGCTCCAGCATTATCGACGCCCTGTCCACCATGGTGGTCAACGGCACCCAGGTCAAGCTGTATGCCTGGTACGACAACGAATGGGGCTATGCCAACCGCACCGCCGAGCTGATGCGCAAGGTGGGCCGGCTGGACCGGGCGGGATAACCCCCGATGCTGGCCTCCCTGTCTCCCGAGATCCGTCAGTACCTGCTGGTTACCGGCAATTACTGGGCCTTTACCCTCACCGACGGTGCCCTGCGCATGCTGGTGGTGCTGCACTTCCACGGGTTGGGCTATAGCCCGTTGGAAATCGCCCTGCTGTTTTTGTTCTATGAGGTATTCGGGGTCATCACCAACCTGGTGGGGGGCTGGCTCGGTGCCCACCTTGGCCTCAACCGGACCATGAATATCGGCCTGGCGTTGCAGGTGGCGGCGCTGGCCATGCTGTTGGTGCCGGCGGCCTGGCTGACGGTGCCCTGGGTGATGGCGGCCCAGGCGTTGTCGGGCATCGCCAAGGATCTCAACAAGATGAGCGCCAAGAGCGCGATCAAGCTGCTGGTGCCGAAGGATGCCCAGGGTACCCTCTACCAGTGGGTGGCCATTCTCACCGGCTCCAAGAACGCGCTCAAGGGCGCGGGCTTCTTCCTCGGCGGCGTGCTGCTGGCGGTGTTCGGCTTCGCCGGGGCCGTCGCCGCCATGGCGGCGGTGCTGGCCCTGGTCTGGTTGTTCAGCGTCGTAATGCTGAAACAGGATCTGGGCCGGGCCAAGGCCAAGCCCAGATTCCGCGACATCTTTTCCAAGAGCCGTGCCATCAACATACTGTCGGCGGCACGGATGTTCCTGTTCGGTGCCCGTGATGTCTGGTTCGTGGTGGCCCTGCCGGTATTCCTGGCCAGCCAGTTTGGCTGGGATCACTGGCGGGTCGGCGGCTTCCTGGCGCTCTGGGTCATCGGCTATGGGGTGGTGCAATCGTTCGCCCCCTATTTTACCGGCAAGCGTTCGGGCCGGGTTCCCGACGGCCGGGCCGCCTTCGGCTGGGCCCTGGTGCTGACCCTGACGCCGGCGCTGATCGCCCTGGGACTGGGGGCGGGGTTGCAGCCGCAATGGACCCTGCTTGGCGGCCTCTTGCTGTTCGGGGCGCTGTTCGCCATCAATTCCTCCCTGCACAGTTACCTTATCGTCAGCTATGCGGGCGAGGACGGGGTCTCCCTGGACGTGGGCTTTTACTATATGGCCAATGCGATGGGGAGACTGATTGGCACCGTGCTGTCGGGCTGGGTCTACCAGCAGGCCGGGTTGATTGCCTGCCTGTGGATTTCCGCCGGCTTCCTGCTGCTGGCGGCGATGCTGTCCATCAAGCTGCCCCGGCACCGGGGATGGGAGCAAAATAGCGATTGAAATCAGCTTTTTGTGTAAAAAATATGATAAAGCGGCGATAAAGCCGCTTTTTTCTTGCGGACAACTGTGGCTAGATAGGGGGCAGTGTATGGGCAGGAGTCATTATGGAAATCAGGAAGATCCGCAGCGGTGAAACCGGCAGTATCTGGCGTTTGTTCCACGATACCGTGCACCGCATCAACCAGGCCGACTACAGCAAGAGCGAACTGGCGGTGTGGGCTCCTGATGAATACGACGAACCGCGCTGGGTCAGCCGCTTTATCCGTACCCGTCCGCTGGTGGCGATGGACGGCAAGTCCCTGCTGGGCTTCGCCGAGTTGAGCGACGACGGCCGTATCGATCTCTTCTATGTGCATCACGCCCGCCAGGGCGAGGGCATAGGCCGGGCGCTGATGCAGCGGCTCAAGGCGGAAGCCTCCTCCCGCGGTCTGTCGCGCCTTCACTGCGAGGCCAGCATCACCGCCCGGCCCTTCTTCGAGGCCATGGGGTTCGTCGCCCTGGAGCAGCGCCAGCTTGAGCGCCGGGGCCAGCCGGTGCCGGTAATACTGATGGAATATAGGGCCTGAAGAGAGGGAGAGCGTTTTTTGTTGCCGGCCGGATTTCAGGCAACAAAAAACCCACCGCAAGGTGGGTTTTTCGAGGGTATTTTGGTCGGCGTGAGAGGATTTGAACCTCCGACCCCTGACACCCCATGACAGTGCGCTACCAGGCTGCGCTACACGCCGAAGTGGGGCTAACTATATAGATGCCCCGTCCCTGCTGCAAGCCCCTTTTTTATGATTTGGGCGCGTTTGGCGCTTTCTTGGGCATTGTTGCGTTTTTTTCATCGTTTTCCTCGCCTGGCCTGCCCGGGGCCCAGCCCCGGCTTGCAGCCGGGCCGGCTTTTGCCATAATACGCGGCCTTACGGAGGGGTGATGAACGAACAAGACGAATACTGGATGCGCCGGGCCATGGCCCTGGCGGCACGGGCAGAGCAGGAAGGGGAGGTGCCGGTGGGCGCCCTGGTGGTGCTTGACGGTCACTGCATCGGCGAGGGCTGGAACCAGTCCATCGGCAGCCACGATGCCACCGCCCATGCGGAGATCATGGCGCTGCGCCAGGCCGGCCAGGCCATCGGCAACTACCGGCTGCTGGACTGCACCCTCTACGTGACCCTGGAGCCGTGCATGATGTGCGCCGGCGCCATGGTGCACAGCCGCATCCGACGGCTGGTGTACGGCGCCTTTGACGCCAAGACCGGGGCGGTGGATTCGGTGTTGCAACTGCTGGCCACCCCTGGCCTCAACCATCAGGTGGTCTGGCAGCCGGGGGTGCTGGCCGGGGACTGCGCCACCCAGCTCAGCCGTTTCTTCCAGCGCCGCCGGGCGGAGAAAAAGGCCGCCAGGAAGCAGGCGGCCGGGCAATAACCGTCAGCCTCTTATCAGCTATCAGCTATCAGCCTGGCTTTTAGTCACAAGTTTTTGTTGACTTTAGATCAGCAAAACATCGGCCAAAGCGCACAGCTCCTCCGGCACGCCGTAAACCCCTCCCTGGGGGCTCCGCCGCGCCCTCCCTGGCGCGGAGGGCCGGCGGAGCCGCGCCCTTTGTCCTCTCTGTCGCCCCGATGCCGCCTGCTGGCACCATCTTCAAACGGCGTCGGGGCTTGAAAGAGGCAACAGGGATGGCCTCCGCCGACCGTCACATGCCAGGGATGGCATGTGCGAGCCTACATGGATGTACTTGCGGCGTGTCGGCGGAGGTAGCCCTGCTGCCTCTTCTCTGCGCTGAATCAGACAGTCGGACTTGTGACTAAGAGTCAGGCTATCAGCTATCAGCTATCAGCGTCAGCTTCCAGCCCACCTTGGCCTGATAGGCCTGCTCCCGCTCCAGGGTGGTGAGCAGCAGGTGGTTGCTGTCGCACCAGCCGGCGGGCAAGCTCAGGCGTAGTTCGTCGTCGGGCCCAAGGCCGAGTTCGAGGGACGGCAGCACCCCGTCCTGGCGGCGTCGGTTCAGCGCCACCGCCAGCCGCAGCAGCCGCACCAGCCGCCACAACTGCTGTTCCGGCAGGTAGTTGAGGGGCTCCAGTTCGGAGAGCTTGAGCGCCTTGCGGTGAAAGCGCACCAGGGCGGCCAGGGCCTTTTGCTCTTCCTGGGTAAAGCCGGGCAGGTCGGCATTGCGCACTATGTAGGCGGAATGGCGGTGGATGCCGGTAAAGTTGATGTGCAGCCCCACCTCGTGCAGCAGGGCGGCGCCGCCCAGCAGATCGGCGAAGCCCTCGTCCAGTTGCCAGCCGTCGCGCACCTGGGCGAACAGCGCCAGCGCCGTTTGCCTGACCCGCTCGGCCTGGCGGGTGTCGATGGCGTACTCCCGGCTCAGGGCCTGGATGGTGTTGACCTGGGTGTCATGGTGGGTCACCCGGCCGAAGAAGGCATAGAGCAGGCCTTCGCGCAGGGCGCCGTCGGAAAAGCCCATCTTGTCCAGGTTTAGGCTGCGGAAGATGCCGAGCAGGATGGACAGGCCGGCGGCGATCAGCGGCTTGCGATCTTCGCCCAGGCCGGCGATGTCCGCCTTGTCGATATGGCCGGCCTTGATCAACTGGCTCTTGATGTGCAGCAGGCCGGGCAGATCGATCACCGGCTCCTGGGTGATGGCGGCACACATCTCCAGCAGGGTCTTGATGGTGCCGGAACTGCCCAGCACCTGGTCCCAGCCCAGGCCGAGGTAACGGCCCATCACCGGCGCCAGCTGGTATTCGGCCGCTTCGATGGCCTGCTCGAAGTGCTCCTCGGTCAGGCGGCCGTCGGCGAAGTACTTGCGGGTGAAGCTCACGCAGCCCATGCTGCGGCTGGACACCAGCCTGCAGTCGAAATCCTGGCCGATGATTAGCTCGGTACTGCCGCCGCCGATGTCGATCACCAGCACCTGGCCCTGGGTGTTCTGGGTGTGGGCCACGCCCTGGTAGATCAGGCGGGCTTCTTCGTTGCCGCTGACGATGTCGATGGGAAAACCCAGTACCTGCTGGGCCTGGTGCACAAAGTCCTGGGCGTTGGCGGCTTCGCGCAGGGTGAAGGTGCCCGCCACCCGCACCTGGGTGGCGTGAAAGCCGCGCAACCGCTCCCCGAACAGTCGCAGGCAGGCCAGGCCCCGGTCCATGGCTTCCTGGCTGAGCTGGTTGTCGTCGTCCAGGCCGTCGGCCAGGCGCACCCGCTCCTTCAGGCGGTCGACGATGCGCAGGCTGTCGCCGTGGTAGCGGGCTATTACCATATGGAAGCTGTTGGAGCCGAGGTCGATGGTGGCGACGTACTGATCGGTCATGCGGGGCTATCCCTCCAGGGCTTTCAGATAATCGTAAGTGGCGGTCTGGGAGCGGATTTTACGCCGGTTGCCCCTGTCCACATAATGGTTCCTTTGCTCCCGGTCCAATATTCTGGCCTTGGTGGTGTCGCTGAGCTGGATCTCGAGGATATCGATGATGCGCTGGCGCAGCACCGGATCCAGGATGGGGGTGGCCACTTCCACCCGAAAGTCCAGGTTGCGGGTCATCCAGTCGGCGGAGGAAATGTACACCCGCGGCTGGCCGTTGTTGTGGAACACCATCACCCGGGGATGCTCCAGGTAGCGATCCACTATGCTGATGGCGCGGATATTGTCGCTCACACCGATCACCCCCGGCACCAGGGAACACATGCCCCGCACGATAAGGCTGATGTCCACCCCGGCCTGGCTGGCGCCGTAGAGCCGGTTGATCAGGCCCTTGTCCACCAGGTTGTTGAGCTTGAGGATGATGCGGGCGGGCAGACCCTGGCGGGCGTTGGCGATCTCGGCGTCGATCAGGCCGTAGAGCCCGCGCCGGGAGTTGATGGGCGACACCAGCAGGTGGTTGAACTTGGCCCGGCGGTAGGGTTGGCGGATAAAGTCGAACACCGCCGCCACCTCGCCCGTGATCTCCGGATTGGCGGTGAGCAGCGAGAAATCGGTGTAGATATTGGCGGTTTTTTCGTTGAAGTTGCCGGTGCCCACATGGGCGTACTGCACCAGTTGATCCCCCTCCCGGCGGGTGACCAGGCACAGCTTGGAGTGCACCTTGAGGCTGGGCACCCCGAACTCCACCGTGATGCCGGCCTCGGTCAGGATCTTGGCCCACTCGATGTTGGCCGCCTCGTCGAAGCGGGCGCGCAGCTCGATCACCACCGTTACCTTCTTGCCGTTGTTGGCCGCGTCCATCAGCGAGTACATGATGCGCGACAATGAGGCCACCCGGTACACGTTCATCTTGATGCTGAGCACCGCCGGGTCGAAGGAGGCCTGGCGCACGAATTCGGTGACGTGGCTGAAGCTGTGGTAGGGGAAATACAGCAGTATGTCGCGCCGGCGGATGGCGTCGAAGGAGGAGGGGCTGTCCCGGAATTCCCGGCACTTGAGTGGGGGCAGCGGCTTGTTCACCAGGTGCTTGCGGCCGACGTTGGGAAAGGCGATGAAGTCCTTGAAATTGTGGTAGCGGCCGCCGGACATCACCGCATCGTGGCCCTGGATCCTGAGCTTGCGCACCAGGGTCTGCACCATCTCCGGCGGCATTTCCCGGTCGTGCACGAAGCGCACCGGCAGGGCGGTGAGCCGCTGCTTGAGGCCGTCGCTCATCTTCTCGAGCAGGCTCTGGTCGAGCTGATCGGACAGGTCGTACTCCGCGTCCCGGGTCATCTTGAAGGAATAGGCGTGGATGTCGTCGTACTCGAAGAAGCCGGCGAAGAGATCGTTCAGGCACAGCCGGATCACGTTGTCCATGATGAGGATGCTCTTCTTGCGCCGGCTCTTGCCCGGGGGCAGCACCACGAAGCGGGGCAGCACGTCGGTGGGGATCTCCACCAGGGCGTAATGGCGCTCCTCGCCCTTGACCATGCCCACGCACAGGTAGGTGTATTCATCCTTGAGAAAGCGCACCGGGTCGATTTCGGCGCGCAGTATGATGGGGGAGAGGTAGGCCCGCACCTCGTTGTCGAAATAGCGCTTGACCCAGGCTTCCTGTTCGGGACTGAGCTGGTTCTCGTTGAGCAGGAAGATATTCTGCCGGGCCAGGGTGACGATCAGCTCCTTATAGACCTCGTCGAAGGTGTTGGCAAGGCCAATCACCTTCTGCTGGATATTCCTGAGCAGGGAGGCGGCGCCGTTGGTCTTGCCCTGGTCCGCGTCGATCATCACCTGGCGCTTGACGTCGGACACCCGGACCCGGAAAAACTCATCCTGGTTGTTGGAAAAAATCCCCAGAAAGCGTACCCGCTCGATCAGGGGCACGCTCTTGTCCATGGCCTCCTGCAATACCCGTTCGTTAAACGACAGCCAGCTCAGTTCTTTTTCCAGGTACCACTTGTCCGTGCTCATTATTGTTCCTGTCAAAGGATATGTGTCGGTTTCAGGCACTTTTTATGACAGAGTTTTATGACACTTTTGTGACGACTCAACCGGGTTCGATGTCCACCACCAGGTCGTCGCTCAGCGCCTCCAGCCGGGATTGCAGGTCGCCCAGGGTCTGGCCATGGGGCAGTATCAGGGTGCTGTTGGCCTCGAACAGCATGATGCCGGTGACCGGGGCCGGGTGGCTGTCGGTTTTCAGGGTCTTGACGCTGATATTGAGCTGGTTCAGCACGTCGGTGACTTCGTCGACGATGCCGAGGCGGTCGTTGGCGGTGACGGTGAGCCTGAGGTGCTGGCCCTGGGGCTGCTGCTGCTTGCCTTCCACCAGTTGTACCTGGAAGTCGGGCAGCCGGGTCAGGGCCTGGCTCAGGGCCTGGCAGTGCTCTTCCGGCACCCGGATTTCGACGATGCCGGCGAAATAGCCGGCCAGTTCGCTCATGGCGCTGCCTTGCCAGCTGCCGTGGTGTTGCTTGATAAGGGCGGCCAGTTGCTTGACCAGGCCGGTCTTGTCGGGACCGATAAGGGTGGCGACCAGGGTTTTCATCCGTTCTCTCCTTGGAAAAATGAAGTGCCGCCCGTTCAAGATACACCTTTCCGAACTTTTTTACAGGCATCCGTCGCCTTGGGCGCGGGTGTAACAAAACTGTCATCTGTCCGCCATACAATGGGCGCAACTGGAAATCTACCGAGGTGACTGATGTCGACCGAAACCCAAACCATAGCGCTGTCGGGCAGCAGGGGACGCTGGCTCAAGGACCGGCTGGCGCAAATAGGGGTAACCACCGGCGGGATACTGGTGCTGGTTGCCCTCTTGTTGATCTTCTTCTACCTGCTGTACGTGGTGAAACCGATTTTCGACGGCGCCAAAGTGGAGCCGGGGCAGCAGATCGCCCTGGCCAGCCAAGGCTCCACCGTATTGCTGGGGGTGGAAGAGCAGAACGAGCTGGTCTACCACTTCGACGACCGGGGGGAAGTCAGCTTCTACTCCCTGCCCCGGGGGGGCGAGCGGGTGCTCGGCGCCCGGGTCGAGGGCGAGGTGAGCAGCGTGGCCAGAAGTCAAACCGGCAACATGGTGGCCTACGGCCTGGACGACGGCCGTTTCCTGGTGCTGACACCCAAGTTCAACGTCAGCTACCCGGACAATGTGCGCACCATTACCCCCGAGCTGGTCTTTCCGTTTGGCGACAGCCCCCTGGTGCTGGACGAACAGGGCCGAGCCCTGAGCCAGCTGCACTTCGCCCGCAGCGGCAGCAACCTGCTGGCCGCGGCCGTGACTGCCGATGGCGCCGGCATCCTGACCCGCTTCGCTGGCAAGGAGAACTTCCTCACCGGCGAACTGGAGCTGGCGGCGGAGCAGGTGGTCATTCCCGCCCTGCCCGAACGGGTCGATCAGTTGCTGCTGACCCCCAACCTGCGCTTTTTGTTCGTGCGCAGCGGCAACGCCGTGTCCATCTATGACGTGCGCAACATCGACAAGGTGCGCCTGCGCAACGTGATCGAAATGAACGCCAGCGGCGGCAACATCACCACCCTGGCCCTGCTGGCCGGCGGCAATTCGCTGCTGGTGGGCAACGACAACGGCAAGGTGTCCCAGTGGTTCGAGGTGGCCAGGGACGGCAAGCGCGAGTTCACCTTTATCCGCGAGTTCCAGGCCAGCGGCGCGGTTGAACTGATCACCCCGGAGGTGAACCGCAAGGGCTTTATCACCGCTTCCGCCAACGGCGGCCTGGATATCTTCCACACCACCGGTGGCACCCGCCTGTTCTCCGACAAGCAGGCGGCGGCGGGCGCGCAGGCCATGGCCATCTCTCCCCGCAACTCCCTGCTGCTGTTGCTGGACGGCGAGCAGTTGTCCAGCTTCCACATCGAGAACGAACACCCCGAGGTGACCTGGCGCGCCCTGTGGACCAAGGTCTGGTACGAGGGCTATCCCGAGCCCCAGTACGTGTGGCAGTCCACCTCCGGCAGCAGCGACTTCGAGGCCAAGCTGAGCCTGATGCCCATTTCCTTCGGCACCCTCAAGGCGGCCTTCTACGCCCTGCTGTTCGCGGTGCCCATCGCCATCGCCGGCGCCGTCTACACCGCCTATTTCATGTCGCCGGGGCTGCGCAAAATCGTCAAGCCCACGGTGGAGATCATGGAGGCGCTGCCCACCGTTATCCTCGGCTTCCTGGCCGGGCTCTGGCTGGCGCCGCTGATCGAAAGCCACCTGCCGGGGGTGGTGATACTGCTGGTGTTGTTGCCCCTGTCGGTGCTGCTGACCGCCTTCGTCTGGCACCACCTGCCCAAACAGATCAAGAACGCGGTGCCGGAAGGCTGGCAGAGCGTGCTGCTGCTGCCGGTGGTGGTGCTGGTGGGCTGGGCCTCTTTCGCCTTCAGCCCGGCGGTGGAAAACCTCTTCTTCGGCGGCAATGCCAGGAGCTTCCTCACCAACGAGCTCGGCATCGGCTTCGATCAGCGCAACTCCCTGGTGGTGGGCATCGCCATGGGCTTCGCGGTGATCCCCACCATCTTCTCCATCGCCGAAGACGCCGTGTTCTCGGTGCCCAAGCACCTGACCAATGGCTCCCTGGCCCTGGGCGCCACGCCCTGGCAGACCCTGACCCGGGTGGTGATGCTGACCGCCAGCCCCGGCATCTTCTCGGCGGTGATGATGGGCCTGGGCCGGGCCGTGGGCGAGACCATGATAGTGCTGATGGCCACCGGCAACACCCCGGTGATGGACTTCAGCATCTTCGCCGGCATGCGCACCCTGGCCGCCAATATCGCGGTGGAGATGCCGGAAGCCGAGGTCAACAGCTCCCACTACCGGGTACTGTTCCTGGCGGCCTTCGTGCTCTTTGTATTCACCTTCCTGTTCAACACGGTCGCCGAGTTTGTTCGCCAGCGGCTGCGTGACAAATACAGCTCAATGTAAGGGGCGAGAGGACTCATGAATAAATGGTTTAAATCGGGGGCGCCCTGGATCTGGCTGACCGGCGGGGCGGTCAGCCTCAGCCTGGTGGCGGTGCTGGGCCTGCTGCTGCTGATCGGCTGGCGCGGCCTCACCTACTTCTGGCCCCATACCATCTACGAATGGCAACTGACCTCGCCTGAGGGCGAGCGTTACACCGTGATCGGCGAGATCCACGACCGGGAAGCGGTGCCCGTGGCCCAGCTGCGCGGCGCCGGCCTCGGCCTGGAAGGGGTGACCGAGGACACCCTGACCCGTTACCTGGTAAAGACCGGCAACCGGGAGTTCGTACCGCTCGACTTCCGCTGGCTGCTGGAGACCGACATCGTCTCCCGTGATACCCCGGCCGGCCTGGCGGTGCTGGAACGCTCCAACCACGGCAACTTCTACGGCTATGTGGAACGGGTGCTGGAAGGCGATCGGGCCCTGGGCGGCGATGTGCGCGAGCAGCTGCAAAGCCGCATCGAGCGGGTGCTCGAGCTCAACGACCGGATGAAGACGCTGCAGCGGGGCGAGATCGGCAAGATCAACTTCCAACTGGAAAAGCTGCGCCTGCAACAGCGCAAGCTGGAGCTGGACGGCAACGCCACCGAGGACGCCCTGGCCGATATCCGCGCCCGGGAACAGCAGCTGCGCGCCGACTACCAGGTGCTGGAGCGGGAGCTGTTTGAACTGCGTGATCAGGCCCGCCGCGACAGCGTGGTGGTGCGCGACATGCGCGGCCAGGAAGTGACCCTGTCGCTCGGCAGCCTGCTGGACGTGGCCTGGCCCAATGACATGGGCACCCTGGCCAAGACGGCGCACTGGTTCAAGCAGATCGGCAAGTTCATCACCGGCGAACCGCGGGAAGCCAACACCGAGGGCGGCGTCTTCCCGGCCATCTTCGGTACCGTCTTCATGGTGATCCTGATGGCGATCATCGTCACCCCCCTGGGGGTGGTGGCCGCCATCTACCTGCACGAGTACGCGGGCAAAAACAGCCTGACCAAGATCATCCGTATTGCGGTGATCAACCTGGCGGGGGTACCCTCCATCGTGTACGGGGTGTTTGGCCTGGGCTTTTTCGTGTACATGCTGGGGGGCTCCCTCGACCGGCTGTTCTACCCGGAGGCGCTGCCCACGCCCACCTTCGGTTCGCCCGGGGTGTTGTGGTCGGCCCTGACCCTGGCGATACTGACGCTGCCGGTGGTGATCGTGTCCACCGAGGAAGGCCTGTCGCGCATTCCCAGCGCGGTGCGCCAGGGCTCCCTGGCCCTGGGGGCGACCAAGGCGGAGACCCTGTGGCGCATCATCATTCCCATGGCCAGCCCGGCGATCATGACCGGCCTGATCCTGGCCATCGCCCGGGCGGCGGGAGAAGTGGCGCCGCTGATGCTGGTGGGAGTGGTGAAGCTGGCGCCCAACCTGCCGGTGGACGGCAACTTCCCCTATTTGCATGTGGAGCGCAAGTTCATGCACCTGGGCTTCCATATCTACGACGTGGGCTTCCAGAGCCCGAACGTGGAGGCGGCGCGGCCCCTGGTGTACGCGACCTCCTTCCTGCTGGTGACGGTGATCGTGGGGCTCAACCTGACCGCCATCGGCATCCGCAACCACCTGCGTGAAAAATTCCGCTCGCTCGATCACTGATCGGACCGGCCAACAGTTTTGAGGTAACTTGAGATGATTAACGTAGCACCCACCCTTGCCCAGGATGCAACCCTGGATGTCAGCCGGCTGAGCGAGGAGCAGACCGCGCTTGAAATCCGCGACCTGAACCTGTTCTACGGCGACAAGCAGGCGCTGTTCAACGTGGGCATGAAAATTGCCAAGGGCCAGGTCACCGCCTTTATCGGCCCTTCCGGCTGTGGCAAGTCCACCCTGTTGCGCTGCATCAACCGGATGAACGATCTGGTGGACAGCTGCCGTATCGAGGGGGAAATCCTGCTGCACGAGCAGAACATCTACGGCAAGGGCGTGGACGTGGCCGCCCTGCGCCGCCGGGTGGGCATGGTGTTCCAGCGGCCCAACCCCTTTCCCAAGTCCATCTACGAAAACGTGGTCTATGGCCTGCGCCTGCAGGGCATCAACGACCGGCGCCGGCTGGACGAGGCGGTGGAGCGCTCCCTACGCGGCGCGGCCCTGTGGGACGAGGTCAAGGATCGGTTGCACGACAACGCCTTCGGCCTGTCCGGCGGCCAGCAGCAGCGTCTGGTGATCGCCCGGGCCATCGCCATCGAGCCGGAGGTGTTGCTGCTCGACGAGCCGACCTCGGCCCTGGACCCCATCTCCACCCTGGTGATCGAGGAACTGATCAACACCCTCAAGACCCAGTACACCGTGGTGATCGTGACCCACAACATGCAGCAGGCGGCGCGGGTGTCGGATCACACCGCCTTCATGTATATGGGGGAATTGATCGAGTACACCGACACCAACACCCTGTTCACCACCCCCAGCAAGAAGAAGACCGAAGACTACATCACCGGACGCTACGGCTAAGGACCCCGAACCATGGACAAGATCAATCTCAAGAAACACATCTCCGGCCAGTTCAACGTGGAGCTGGAAGGGGTGCTGAACCAGGTGCTGGTGATGGGGGGCCTGGTGGAGCAGCAACTGAGCGACGCCATTACCGCCATCCACGAGCAGGACATGGACATGGCCCGGCAAATCGTGGCCAACGACCACAAGGTGAACGCCCTGGAGGTGCAGATCGACGAGGAGTGCACCCGCATCATCGCCAAGCGCCAGCCGGCGGCCTCGGACCTGCGCCTGGTGCTGGCCATCATCAAGACCATCACCGATCTGGAGCGCATCGGCGACGTGGCCAAGCGCATCGGCATGATGCTGCTGGACAACGCCAACAAGAAGCAGCCGCCGCTGGTGTCGATGGAGAACATGGGCCGGCGTACCGTCAAGATGCTGCACGAGGCGCTGGACGCCTTCGCCCGCATGGATGTGGAGGCGGCCATCGAAGTGCACAAGGAAGACGACAAGGTGGATCGGGAATACGAGTCCATCATCCGCGAGCTGATGACCTTTATGATGGAGGATCCGCGGACCATTCCCCAGGTGCTCAACGTGCTCTGGTGTGCCCGCTCCCTCGAGCGGGTGGGGGACAGGGTGCAGCACCTCTGCGAATACATCATCTACTTCGTCAAGGGCAAGGACGTGCGCCATACCAGCGACGAGGATATCCACAATATGCTGGGCAGGTAAAACCAACAAGGCCGCATGGTGCGGCCTTTGTTATTCAGAAACGCGCGTTAGCGCGTTTTTTTTTATCGCCCTGATCGTTGTCGTCGTGAAAGGCGAGGGACACCGCCAGGCTCTGCACCAGACACAGGCTGGCGGACTGGGAGCGGAAGGCGTCCACCTGGGCTTCCTTGACCACGAAGCAGATGTCGCTGAAGGAAGCCAGCGGGCTGACCTGACTGTCGGTAATGGCGATCTGTTTGGCGCCCACGCCGGCGGCGGTTTCGGTCAGCACCAGGGTTTCCTGGGCGTAGGGCGAGAAGCTGATGGCCACCACCACGTCCTTGGGGCCGACCAGTTCCAGCTGTTCCTTGAACATGCCGCCCAGGCCGTCGATCAGGAAGGCGCGGCGGTTGAGGTGGCGCAGGGCATAGGTGAGGTAGGTGGCCACGCTGAAGGAGCGGCGCAGGCCGATGACGTAGATGTTCTCCGCCTCGGCCAGGGCCTGTACCGCGCGGTTCAGATCCTCCGCCGAGGTCTGGGCCGCCAGCTGCTGCAGGGCCTGGGCGTTGGCCCGGGCGAACTCGTTAAGGATTTCCTCGGGGCGTTCGGGGGCGGCCTGGTCCTCCAGCTCCCGGAACAACCGCACCCGGTCGGTATAGTTGGCGGTTTCCTCCACCAGGTGGCGGCGGAACACCTGCTTCATGTCGTTGAAGCCGCTGTAGCCGAAGGCGTTGGCAAAACGGATCAGGGTGGAAGGCGGCACGTCGGCCCGTTCGGCGATGATGGCCACGGTGTCGAAGGCGACGCTGTTGGTGTTGTCGAGCACATAGGCGGCAACCTGCTGCAGCCGCTTGCTGAGCTCGCCGTAACGGCTGCGGATCAGATCCTGTAACTCGGAATAGGTGTTGGGTGCTGACATTATGGCTCTCTAAAGCTTGCTGCTCGTCCGGCACGCTGCCGACGATCCTGTACCCAGTGTAAATGAAATATTGCGCCGAAATAAACATTCCATTCATTGGTTAATCGATTCAGTGAGCAAAAAGATTGCCGACAGCTCTCCCATTCCTTCGCGCCTCCGGCCACTCTCGCCGGTAGGCAAACGACGTTTGCAGATTGGCACCTGACTGGTGGGGCGCAGGCGGCCCGCCTGCTTTCCCGCGCAGCGGGAACCCTCGGGCTGGCCCGCCACACCACAGGGTTAAAGAGGTTTGAGGCAGAACAGGCAGCGCGGGTTGGGTTGTGCCTTCGCCCACCTCGGCGGCACCCTCATGCGGGCGGGCCGCCCGCGCCCCAAGAATCCTCACTGCCTAAGTTTTAAACTGATCGGCGCGATATCTCACCTGTAGGCGCCCGTTTACGTGGCGCAAAGCTGCCAACGGCGTGGGGCGTGGACATTGGGCGCCGTCTTCCCGTCGGCTGAAGCGACGGCTACAGCGGCACAAACCGGCGGCTATGCAGTGCCTGGCCGCCTTGATTGGAGGCTTCGATGGCTTCTGACGAGGCGTAGGCTGTCGGCCAAAGGGCACTCCTCCCACGGCGTGTCGGCGGAGCTGCGCGCTTTGGCCGAGTACTGCAGATCATCAACAGGCGCTAAGAAGTGCGTGCCGCATCACATTTACATACAAATATTTCACACTGGGTTGATAATGAAATAATTGTTTCGTATAAATAAGCAAATGAAATATGACAGCCAGCCTGGCGCCAGAAATCGAGGTGTTAAAGATGCAGCAAGTACGTGTGGGACTGATCGGGACCGGTTATATCGGGCGCTGCCACGCCATCGCCTACGCCCAGGCGCCGGTGGTGTTCCCGCTCAAGGGGCAACTGGTGCGGGAGATGCTGGCCGAGGTGACCCCTGAGCTTGCGGCCCGCCAGGCCGAGAGCCTGGGCTTCAACCGTTCCACCGGCGACTGGCGCGAGCTGGTGGCCGACCCGGCCATCGACGTGGTCGACATCTGCGCCCCCAACTTCCTGCACAAGGAAATGGCCCTGGCCGCCATCGCCCACGGCAAGCACGTCTATTCCGAAAAGCCGCTGGCGCTGTCCACCCGCGACGCCGCCGAAATGGTGGACGCGGCCCGCCGGGCCGGGGTCAAGACCCTGGTGGGCTTCAACTACATGAAAAACCCCGCCACCCAACTGGCGCGCCAGATCATAGCGCGGGGGGAGATCGGCGAGGTGGTGCACTTCTACGGCACCCATAATGAGGATTACATGGCCAACCCGGCTACCCCGCTGGACTGGCACTGCCGCAAGGACAGCGCCGGCCTGGGGGCCCTGGGCGATCTCGGCGCCCATATCATCAACATGGCCCACTACCTGGTGGGCTCCCGGGTAGCCAGTGTGAGCGGCGACATGCAGACCATCATCGGTGAGCGCCCGGACCCGCGCGAGCCGTCCCGGCTGCTGCCGGTGGAAAACGAAGACCAGGCCCACGCCCTGCTGCGTTTCGAATCCGGCGTCATGGGCCAGATCGAGACCTCGCGCATCGCCTGCGGCCGCAAGATGGGCCTTGGCTACGTGATCACCGGCACTAAGGGCTGCATCAGCTATACCCAGGAGCGCATGGCCGAGCTCAAGCTCTACCGGCACGACGACGACCAGGGCCGCCAGGGCTTCAAGACCCTGCTGGTGGGCCCGGAGCACCCGGACTATGCGGCCTTCTGCATCAGTGCCGGTCATGGCTTCGGCTTCAACGATCAGAAAACCGTGGAGATCCGCGATCTGGTGGATGGCATCGCCGCCGGCAGCCCCCTGTGGCCCGATTTCGAGGAAGGCTGGAGGGTCTCCCGGGTACTGGACGCCATCGCCCTGTCGGCCGAGCGCCGCCAGTGGATCCACGTGGAAGAAATCAACTAAAAGGACCAAGAGGGATCCGTCCCGGAGGAGAGAAGAATGTCAGCACGAAAGCACCTGGATGTGATTTGCCTTGGGCGGGTGGCCGTCGACCTGTACGGCCAGCAGATCGGCGCCCGCCTGGAAGACATGGGCAGCTTCGCCAAATACCTGGGAGGCTCCAGCGGTAATGTGGCCTACGGCACCGCCCGTCAGGGCCTGAAATCCGCCATGCTGTCCCGGGTGGGCGACGACCACATGGGCCGTTTCCTGCGCGAGGAGCTGGCCCGGCTGGGGGTGGATGTGAGCCACCTCAAGACCGACAAGGACAGGCTCACCGGCCTGGTGGTGCTCGGCATCAAGGACGAGGATACCTTTCCGCTGATCTTCTTCCGGGAAAACTGCGCCGACATGGGCATCCGGGCGGAAGACATCGACGAGGAGTTCATCGCCTCGGCCAGGTGCCTGGCCATCACCGGTACCCACCTGTCGCATCCGGACACCCGGGCCGCCGTGGTGAAGGCGCTGGAGATCGCCCGCCGGCACGGGGTGAAAACCGCGCTGGACATCGACTACCGCCCGGTGCTCTGGGGCCTGACCAGCCGCGGTGACGGCGAGACCCGCTTTATCCCGTCCGCCGCCGTCACCGAACAGCTGCAGCAGATGCTGGCTCTGTTCGACGTCATCGTCGGCACCGAGGAAGAGTTCCATATCGCCGGCGGCAGCACCGACACCGTCGCCGCCCTGCGGGCGGTGCGCGAGGTGAGCGGCGCCGCCCTGGTGTGCAAGCGCGGCCCGCTCGGCTGCTCGGTGTTCGAGGGCGCCATTCCCGCCGCCCTGGACCAGGGGCTGACCGTGTACGGGGTCAGGGTGGAGGTGCTCAACGTGCTGGGGGCGGGGGACGCCTTCATGTCCGGCCTGCTGCGCGGCTACCTCAATGGCGAGGGCTGGGAGCAGGCCTGCCGTTACGCCAACGCCTGCGGCGCCCTGGTGGTGTCCCGCCACGGTTGCGCCCCGGCCATGCCGAGCAAGGAAGAGCTGGACGACTACCTGTCCCGCGCCGAGTCGGTGCCGCGCCCGGATCTGGACGAGCGCCTCAACCACCTGCACCGGGTGACCACCCGGGATCGGGAGTGGGACGATCTGTGCATCCTGGCCTTCGATCACCGTCGCCAGTTCGTGGACATGGCCATCGAGGCGGGGGCGGATATCGGCGAGATCCCCCGGCTGAAAAAACTGATCCTGAAGGCCGGCCGCCAGGTGGCGGAAGAGGCCGGGCTCAAGGGCCGTGCCGGCATACTGGCGGACACCACCTTCGGCCAGCCGGTGCTGAACGAGATCACCGGCCAGGGCTGGTGGATAGGCCGACCCCTGGAGCTGCCGAGCTCGCGCCCGCTGCGCCTGGAGCACGGCAACATCGGCAGCCAGCTGATCGACTGGCCGCTGGAGCACATCGTCAAGTGCCTGGTGTTCTACCATCCGGAAGATCAGGTGGAGCTGCGCCTGGAGCAGGAGCGGCTGATCACCGAGGTGTACCAGGCCTGCTGCAAGAGCGGCCACGAGCTGCTGCTGGAAGTGATACTGCCGGCGGACATGCCCAAGACCGACGAGCTCTACGTGCGCGCCATCAAGCGCTTCTACAACCTCGGCGTCAAGCCCGACTGGTGGAAGCTGCCGCCGCTGTCCAGCACCGGCTGGGACGAGGTCACCGCCGTGGTCACCGAACGCGACCCGCACTGCCATGGGGTGGTGATCCTGGGCCTGGATGCGCCCCAAGCCGAGCTGCAGGCCGGCTTCAACGCCGCCGCCGGCAAGGCGCTAGTCAAGGGCTTCGCCATCGGCCGCACCATCTTCGGCGCCCCCAGCCGCGACTGGCTGGCCGGCCGGCTCGACGACCAGGGTCTGATTGAAGCCATCAAACGCAATTACCATCATCTGATCGCCCTCTGGCGTCAGCGTCATCAAGGAGAATGAAGATGTCCCACACCCTTCGTCTGACCATGGCCCAGGCCCTGGTGAAGTTTATGACGGCCCAGAAAGTGGAGCTCGACGGGGAAATGCTGCCCCTGTTCGAGGGGGTCTTCGCCATCTTCGGTCATGGCAACGTGGCCGGGGTGGGCGAGGCGTTGTACCAGGCGCGCGACGTGTTGCCCACCTACCGGGCCCACAACGAGCAGGGCATGGCCCACGCCGCCATCGCCTTCGCCAAGACCCACAACCGCCGGCGCATGATGGCCTGTACCGCCTCCGCCGGCCCGGGTTCCACCAACATGGTGACCGCCGCCGCCGTGGCCCACGTCAACCGCCTGCCGGTGCTGTTCCTGCCGGGTGACACCTTCGCCACCCGCCAGCCGGATCCGGTGCTGCAGCAGGTGGAGGTGTTCAGCGACCACACCATCACCTCCAACGACTGCTTCAAGCCGGTGAGCCGCTTCTTCGACCGCATCACCCGGCCCGAGCAGTTGCTGACCTCGCTGCCCCAGGCGATGCGGGTGCTGACCGACCCGGTGGAATGCGGCCCGGTGACCCTGGCGCTGCCCCAGGACGTGCAGACCATGGCCTACGACTACCCGGCGCACCTGTTCGAGGAGAAGGTGCACCGGCTGCGCCGCCAGGCCCCGGACGAGGTGGAACTGGCCGAAGCCATCGAACTCATCAAGGCCGCCAAAAAGCCGCTGGTGATCGCCGGGGGCGGGGTGCACTACGCGGGCGCGCTCCAGGAGCTGGACCAACTGGTGAGCCAGTACCACCTGCCGGTGGGCGAGACCCAGGCCGGCAAGGGCGCGCTGCCCTGGGATCACGCCCAGAACATGGGCTCCATCGGCGTCACCGGCGCGGCCTCGACCAATGCCCTGGCCGCCGACTGCGACCTGATCCTGGCGGTGGGTACCCGGCTCGGCGACTTCGCCACCGGTTCCCGCGCCATGTACCACCCGGACGCACGCATCCTGTCCATCAACGTCGGCTCCTTCGATGCCTACAAGCACAAGGCGCAGCCCCTGGTGGGCGATGCCAGGCTGACCCTGCCCAGGCTGATCGCCGGGCTCGAAGGCTGGCAGCCCGAGGGCAGCTGGGTGGAAAAAGCCGCCGAGCTGCGCGCCCAGTGGCTGCACGCCCAGGACGTGGCCACCACGGATCGCGGCACCGAACTTCCCACCGATGCCGAAGTGGTGGGCGCGGTCAACCGCGCCGCCGGGGAGCAGGACATCGTGGTCTGTGCCGCCGGCGGCCTGCCCGGCGAACTGCAGAAACTGTGGCGCACCCGTTACCACAAGGGCTACCACATGGAGTACGGCTACTCCTGCATGGGCTACGAAATCGCCGGCGGCCTGGGGGTCAAGATGGCCAAACCCGACTCCGAGGTGTTCGTGATGGTGGGGGACGGCTCCTACCTGATGCTGAACTCGGAGATCGCCACCTCGGTGATGCTGGGCCGGAAGATGATAGTGGTGGTGCTCGACAACCGCGGCTACGGCTGCATCCACCGGCTGCAGCAGTTCTGCGGCGGCCCCGGCTTCAACAACATGCTGGACGACTGCCTGACGGTGGCCGGCGGCGCGCCCAAGACCGACTTTGCCGCCCACGCCATCGCCCTGGGTGCCAAAGGCGAGAAGGTGGGCAACATCAAGGAGCTGGAAGCGGCGCTGGCGCGGGCCAAGGCCTCGGACATCACCTATGTGGTGACCCTGGACACCGACGCCCTGGTGGTGACCGAAGAGGGCGGCTCCTGGTGGGACGTGGCGGTGCCGGAAGTGTCTCCCCGCAGCCAGGTGCAGGAAGCCCGCGCCCGCTACGAGGCCCATAAGGCCCGCCAGCAGCAGAATTTGTAAACGACGGCACCCGACAGGCAACGACGTTGCCTGGGGGAGGACAAAGGGAGCGGCTCCGCCGACCGTCACATGCCAGGGATGGCATGTGCGAGCGTACAGGGATGTATTCACAGCGTGTCGGCGGAGTCGGCCCTTTGGCCGACCGGCACTGGGGCACAAGTTTTATCCGTTACCTGGAGCAGTCAAACATCTGGCTTCAGGGAGAACCGAATTTTGGAGAACACCATGAGCGTAAAACTGGGCATCAACCCCCTGACCTGGACCAACGACGATCTGCCGAGCCTGGGCGGCGACACCCCGCTCGCCACCTGCCTGACCGAAGGCAGGCAGGCCGGCTTCGCCGGCTTCGAGCTGGGCCATAAATTCCCCCGGGATCCCGAGCTGCTCAAGCCCATACTGCAGCGCCACGAGCTGGAGCTGGTCTCCGGCTGGTATTCCGGCTACCTGCTGCAGCGCTCGGTGGAAGAGGAAATCGAGGCGGTGCAGGACCACCTGCGGCTGCTCAAGGCCATGGGCTGCAAGGTGATGGTGTTCTGCGAAGTCACCGGCTGCGTGCATGGCGACCAGGGCAAGCCGGTGAGCGAGCGTCCGCCTTTCCCCGCCGAGCGCTGGGAAGAGTACGGCGCCAAACTCACCGAGTTCGCCCGCTACACCCTGTCACAGGGCGTACAGCTGGCCTACCACCACCATATGGGCACCGTGATTGAAACCGAGGCCGAGGTGGATGCCCTGATGCAGCACACCGGCCCCGAGCTCGGGCTGCTGCTCGACACCGGCCACATGACCTACGCCGGCGGCGATCCGGTGGCGGTGGCCAAACGCTGGGCCAGGCGCATCAACCATGTGCACTGCAAGGACATCCGCGCACAGGTGCTTAAGGAAGCCCGCAACCGCAACGCCAGCTTCCTCAATGCCGTGCTGGACGGCGCCTTCACCGTACCCGGTGACGGCTGCGTCGACTATCCGGCGGTATTCGAGGTACTGAAAGACAACGACTACCAGGGCTGGCTGGTGGTGGAGGCCGAACAGGATCCGTCCGTCGCCCACCCCCTGACCTACGCCACCCTGGGCTATAACAATCTGCACGCGTTCGCCCGCAACGCCGGCCTGCTGTAACGGAGAAACCTAGCATGGAACAAGTACTGAATTTTATCGACGGCCAGATCACCGAAAGCCACAGCGGCCGTACCGCGCCCGTTTACAACCCGGCCACCGGCGAGCAGAGCCGCGAGGTGGTGCTGAGCTCGGCGGACGAGGTGCGCGGCGCCATTGCCGCCGCCCAGAAGGCCTTCCCGCGCTGGGCCGGTACCAGCCCGCTGCGCCGCGCCCGCATCCTGTTCAAATTCAAGGCACTGCTCGAAGAGAACATGGACGAGCTGGCGCGCCTCATCTCCAACGAGCACGGCAAGGTCTATTCCGATGCCGTGGGCGAGCTGACCCGCGGCCTGGAAGTGGTGGAATTCGCCTGCGGCATCCCCCACCTGCTCAAGGGCGAGCACTCGCTCAACGTGGGCACCGGGGTCGACAGCCACTCGCTGATGCAGCCGCTCGGGGTCTGCGCCGGCATCTCCCCGTTCAACTTCCCGGCCATGGTGCCCATGTGGATGTTCCCGGTGTCCATCGCCTGCGGCAACACCTTCGTGATGAAGCCCTCCGAGAAGGATCCTTCCGCCAGCGTGCGCCTGGCCCAGTTGCTGAAGGAAGCGGGCCTGCCCGACGGCGTGTTCAACGTGGTGCACGGCGACAAGGAAGCGGTGGACGTGCTGCTGACCGACTACCGCATTCAGGCGGTGAGCTTTGTCGGCTCCACCCCCATCGCCGAATACATCTACAGCACCGCCAGCAGCCACGGCAAGCGTTGCCAGGCCTTGGGCGGTGCCAAGAACCACGCGGTGATCATGCCCGACGCCGATCTGGATCTGGCCGCCAACGCCCTGATGGGCGCGGCCTTCGGCGCCGCCGGCGAGCGCTGCATGGCGATATCCGTGGCGGTGGCGGTGGGCGACGAGGTGGCCGATCGGCTGATCGCCAAACTCAAGCCCCAGGTGGAAGCCCTGCGCGTCGGTCCCGGCGTGGTCGAGGGCCAGGAAAACGACATGGGCCCGCTGGTGTCGGCGGTGCATCGCGACAAGGTGGTGGGGTATATCGACCAGGGCGAAGCCGAAGGCGCCGAGCTGGTGGTGGATGGCCGCGGCCTCCGGGTGGCGGGCCATGAAGCCGGCTATTTCGTCGGCGGCACCCTGTTCGATCGGGTGACCCCGGAGATGACCATCTATAAGGAAGAAATCTTCGGCCCGGTGCTGGCGGTGGTGCGGGTACCCGATTACGCCTCGGCCCTGGAACTGGTGAACAGCCACGAATACGGCAACGGCACCGCCATTTTCACCCGGGACGGCCACGCCGGCCGCCAGTTCAGCCAGGACGTGCTGGCGGGCATGGTGGGCGTCAACGTGCCCATTCCGGTGCCGATGGCGTTCCACTCCTTCGGCGGCTGGAAGCGTTCCATCTTCGGCCCGCTCAATGTGCATGGCCCCGATGGGGTACGTTTCTACACCCGGATGAAGACGGTGACCAGCCGCTGGCCGTCCGAGCCGCAGCAGGGCGCCGAGTTCTCCATGCCGACCATGAAGTAAGCGCCACGCCGCCAACCGAAGCCCGCCCAGTGCGGGCTTCTTCGTGTGCGCCCGGCACGGGCGCACTCCTGGAGGTGCAAGTCCTCCCGCGAGCTGGCCACAGCGAGCGAAGTGAAGCGCAACTGCGGAAGGGTGACCGACCGTGGGGAGGAAGCGTGGAGCGTAAACCGTGAGCCGATGAACAAGAATCGGATATGAGGCTCTGCCAAGCAGGGCGAGCGGGCACGAAGCCGCGAAGCTCTTGTGGCCAAGGCGAGGCGGTGTAAATCCGGCGGTTGTGCGGTGAAGGAGTGTGTTCTTACCCGGGGAGATCTCGCCTCATGCCTGAAAGGGCGACGTGGCAACACGGAGCGAGAAGTCAGCAGAGGCCATAGTAGCCGCCGTTACGGGGCGAAGGGCCGAACGAGAAGGAGCGTCAACCGCCTTGTCGATGAGTACTGTACCGCATCAGATGCCCGCATCAGCGGGGCGGGTCGCAACACGGGAAGGTGAAGCCTTGCCGGACGCGATCAGCGATGAAACAGCACTCCCGCGACGAGAGCCGGAGGACGCAGGGCGAAGCCTGCTGGTGCAGGTGTTCGCACGAGAGAACATGCAACGGGCATGGACGCGCGTGAAGGCCAACAAGGGAACGGCGGGTGTTGACGGGCTGGACATCGCCCAGACCGCTGAACACCTGCGCTGGCGGTGGCCGGAGCTCAAACAGCAACTGCTGGAGGGCACCTATCGGCCACCGCCCGTTCGTCGGGTAGGCATCCCGAAACCGGACGGCAGTGAACGGGAACTGGGTATCCCCACCGTCACCGACCGTCTGATCCAACAGGCACTGCTGCAAGTGCTGCAACCCCTGATTGACCCCACCTTCAGCGAGCACAGCTACGGCTTCCGTCCGGGCCGTCGGGCCCAGGACGCGGTATTGGCGGCGCAACGCTACGTGAGCCAGGGCCGCCACATCGTGGTGGATGTTGATTTGTCGAAGTTCTTCGACCGGGTCAACCACGATATCCTGCTCGACCGGCTGAAGAAACGGGTGAACGACCCCGGCGTCATCCGGTTGGTTCGTGCGTACCTGAACGCGGGCATCATGGACGGCGGCGTGGTCATGGAGCGGCACGAGGGCACGCCGCAAGGCGGGCCCTTGTCGCCGCTGCTGGCCAACGTCCTGCTGGACGAGGTGGATAAAGAGTTGGAGCGCCGGGGGCACCGCTTCGCCCGTTACGCCGACGACTGTAACGTCTACGTTGGCAGTCACAAGGCGGGAGAGCGGGTCATGCGATTGCTCCGCCGTTGTTACGCGAAACTGCGTCTGGTGATCAACGAAGCCAAGAGCGCAATCAGCAGCGTGTTCGGTCGCAAGTTCCTCGGATACGCCCTGTGGCAGACGAGAGACGGAGAAGTGCGGCGCGCGGTATCAACGAAGGCATTACAGGCGTTCAAGCTCAGGATCAGGCAACTGACCCGAGGGTCTGGTGGTCGCAGCCTGGCACAGGTGGTGGAGAAGCTCCGCAGCTACCTGCTGGGATGGAAAGGGTACTTCAGGCTGGCACAAACGCCGCGGATCTGGCGTTCACTGGATGAGTGGATACGTCGCCGCCTGCGAGCCCTGCACCTGAGGCAGTGGCGTCGGGGCAAGACGATCTACCGTGAACTGGTGCGCCTTGGCGCGAGTGCCTGGGTTGCGCAATCGGTGGCGGCGCTGAGCCGACGCTGGTGGCATAACAGTCGCTCCGCCATCCACCATGTGCTGACGATAGCCTACTTCGACCGATTGGGTGTGCCGCGCCTCTCGTGAGACCTCAACTTCTCGAACCGCCCGGTGCGGACCCGCATGCCGGGTGGTGTGGGAGGGGCGGAACCTATTGGTTCCCCCCTATCCCGATTGTTATTGGCGCTGCTTCGCCAGCCAGGACGTCAGTTGTGCCATGGGCATGGGCCGGGCATACCAGTAGCCCTGGATCTGGTCGCAGCGCAGTTGCCGGAGCAGGGCGGCCTGCTCGGGCGTCTCCACCCCTTCCGCCACCACCGTCATCGACAGGCCGTGGGCCATGCGGATGATGGCGTCCACGATGCTGCGATCGTCCGTATCCTGTTCCATCTCGATGATAAAACTGCGGTCGATCTTGAGGGTATCCACCGGAAAGCGCTTGAGGTAGCTCAGGCTCGAATAGCCGGTGCCGAAGTCGTCGATGGCGATGGACATCTGCGCCCGGCGCAGCCGGCGCAGTATGCCGGCGGCGCGGGTCGGCTCCTGCATCAGCGAGCTTTCGGTCAGCTCCAGGGCCAGCCGCTGGGGCGGCAGCCGGTATTGCTGCAACCGGGCCAGCACCTGTTCGGCGAAGTCGTCCTGGGTCAGCTGGCGGGCGGCGATATTGACCGCCACCGGCTTGTCGACCCCGAGCCCGGCCAATTGCCGCAAGTCGGTGCAGGCCTGCTCGATCAGCCAGTAGCCCACCGGTATGATCATGCCGGTATCTTCCAGTATGGGGATGAACACCGTCGGCGACACCGGTCCCGTGCCGCGCAACTGCCAGCGCAGCAGGGCCTCGAAGCCGACCAGCCGGCCGGTGTCGATGCTCATCTTGGGCTGGTAATGGAGTTCGAATTCCTTGTTCTCCCAGGCCAGCCGCAGGGCGTTTTCCAGGCTGACCTTGCCGATGGGGAAGGGGCTTTGGGGCGGGTGCTGGTAGAAGCAGACGCTGTTGCGTCCCTGCCGCTTGGCCTGGGCCAGGGCGTGATCGCCGTGGCGCAGCAGGGTATCCGGATCCCGGCCGTCTTCCGGGAAGCGGGCGATGCCGAGGCTGGCGGTGATGAACAGGGTGTGGTGGCTGAGTGCGAAGGGCAGGGCCAGGTCGCGGCTGAGCTGGTAGGCCCAGTCCCTGATGTCGGCGCCCTGGTCCCGGTGGGGGATCAACAGGGCGAACTCGTCGCCCGACAGCCGGGCCAGCAGCCCCTGCCCGTCACGCAGCGCCTCCAGCCGCCGGGCCACTGCGCGGAGCAGCTCGTCGCCGGTGTCGTGGCCCAGGTTGTCGTTGATCTGCTTGAAGCGGTCCAGCCCCAGCAGCAGCAGGTAGAAGGGGCCTTCCCCGGCACAGGCCGAGGCCAGGTAGCTGTGGCAGTTGATGCGGTTGGCCAGGCCGGTGAGGCGGTCGAAGTTGGCCAGCTCGAACAGCCGTTGCTGCTGCTGTTTTTCATGGGTGATGTCGCTGAGTACCCCCACCACCCGCACCAGGGCATCCCGTTCGAACACCGGATAGGCACGGTGTTGCAGCCAGCGCAGTTCGCCCGCCTTGGTGAACCAGCGGTATTCCAGCTCGGTGGCCGTGGTCGGCGGCTCGGCCAGGGCCTGCTCCACCTCGGGCAAATCCTCGGGGTGAATGCGGCACAGCGGCAGGCTGGCGTCCTGCTTGAGCTGATGCAGGTTGATTTCCAGCATGCGTTCGAAGGCCGGGCTGATGTACTGGTACGAGCCCTGCTCCAGGTCGAACACCCAGAATCCCTCGGGCACCTTGCTGACCAGCTCGGTAAAGCGCGCCTCGCTCTGGGCCAGGGCCCGCTCGGCCTGGATCTTGTCGGTCATGTCCCGGGCCAGCACCAGTTGGGCCTGGGTTTCCTGATAGCGCATGGCATAGACGGTCAGTTCCATGATCATCAGGGCGCCCTGGCGGTGATGGTGGTGCTGCAGCCCGTTCTGGAAGCGCTGCGCCATGCCGCGGCTCAGGCGGTGCGGCGTCAGGGCGAGAAATTCGTGCAGGCTGTAGCCGTAGTGCTGGCAGGCGGCCTGGTTGGCCTCCAGCATCCTGCCGACACCGGGATCATAGACCCACATGGCGGTGGGGTTGTCGGTAAAGGCGCTGCGAAAGGCCAGTTCGGAGTCGTGCAGGTGCAGGTGTGCCCGCCAGGCCTGGTTGACCAGGTAGCGGGTCAGGCCGAACAGGGCCAGGCCGGTCACCAGCACGAAACCGATGCCCTTGGCGGTGTGCAGCCAGCCGAGGCCGGGGCCATAATAGGCGATCAGCTTGTTGGCCAGGATGTCCGACCCCAGTATCCAGGTGAAGGCGATGAAAAAATAGAAAAACAGCAGCCGGGCCGGCATATTCCAGAACGAGGAGGGAAAGTGATGCCTGCCGGCATGGCCGTCCCGGCGCAGGGGCAGGGTGGTGCGGTCGGGCGAGAGGACCGGTTTTTCCATTGACGCATCCATGTTGTCGTGGCGGGAAGGCGCTGGCTGATCCGTGCCGATCCGGCGCCCGTCCCGAATTGTAGTTGATGGGAATCACTATTTTTAGTGTTTTCTTCACTCGGCCTGGCGGCAGGGAACGTCGTGGCCCTGCCGTGGAATTGCCGGCCCTATCACAAAACCAGTGACTGTTTATGCACAATTTGTAAAGATTGTGTGACCAAATATTGCAATTCTGCTTTGCCAGCCCCTCCCTTCACAGGGTAAACTGGGACGCCCGAGCAATCAGGGTCAATAATCGGTCTATACATAACTACTACGTACAATAGAAGAAGCAACTATGACGGAACGTATTCACCTCGGCACTTTACAAGTCGCTACCGTTCTTCATGATCTGGTAGTCAATGAAATCATCCCCGGTAC
This sequence comes from Zobellella denitrificans, assembly GCF_002237365.1. Classification (GTDB taxonomy): domain Bacteria; phylum Pseudomonadota; class Gammaproteobacteria; order Enterobacterales; family Aeromonadaceae; genus Oceanimonas; species Oceanimonas denitrificans. Next base: position 112,752 of record NZ_NMUO01000001.1, on the reverse strand, counting down.
CGGCGTCGAGCCCGCCGCCTTCTGGGCCGGCATGGAGCAGATCGTCAAGGATCTGGCGCCCAGGAACCGTGCCCTGCTGGAAAAGCGGGAGCAACTGCAGCGCCAGATCGACGAATGGCACCGCGCCCGCGCCGGCCAGGCCCATGACGCCGTTGCCTACAAGCAGTTTCTGACCGACATCGGTTACCTGCTGCCGGCGGTCGACGACTTCACCATCACCACCTCCAACGTGGATGCCGAGCTGGCCACCCTGGCCGGTCCCCAGCTGGTGGTGCCGGTCAACAACGCCCGCTATGCCCTCAACGCCGCCAACGCCCGCTGGGGCAGCCTGTACGACGCCCTCTACGGCAGCGATGCCATTGCGGAAACGGACGGCGCCGAAAAGGGCAAGGGTTTCAACCCGCGCCGGGCCGCCAAGGTCGTGGCCTGGGGCCGCAACCTGCTGGATCAGGCCGCCCCCCTGGCCTCCGGCAGCCACGCCGACGCCACCGGCTACCAGGTGGTCGACGGCAAGCTGCGGGTCAGCCTGGAAAACGGTGATGTCACCACCCTGGCCCGGGCCGACCAGTTCGCCGGCTACAATGGCGATACCGCCCAGCCCACCGCCGTGTTGCTGCGTAACAACGGCCTGCACATCGAGCTGCAGTTCGATCGTAGCAGCCCGGTCGGCAAGGACGACAAGGCCGGCATCAAGGATCTGCTGCTGGAATCCGCCCTGTCCACCATCATGGACTGCGAAGACTCGGTCGCCGCCGTGGACGCGGAAGACAAGGTCGGAGTGTACCGCAACTGGCTGGGCCTGATGCAGGGTACCCTGACCGAGGAAGTGCAGAAGGGCGACCAGGTGATCACCCGCAGCCTGAACCCGGATAGGGACTACCTGGATCCCCAGGGCTCGCCTTTCAGCCTGCACGGCCGCAGCCTGCTGTTCGTGCGCAACGTCGGCCACCTGATGACCAACGAGGCGGTGCTGGATCAGCACGGCAACGAGGTGCCCGAAGGCATCATCGACGGCCTGGTGACCTGCCTTATCGCCCTGCACGATCTCAAGGGCAACGGCAAGTTCAAAAACTCCCGCACCGGCAGCGTCTATATCGTCAAGCCCAAGATGCACGGCCCGGAAGAAGTGGCCTTCGCCTGCGAACTGTTCGGCCGCATCGAACAGGTGCTGGGTCTGGCCAAAAATACCCTGAAAGTGGGCATCATGGACGAGGAGCGCCGTACCAGCGCCAACCTCAAGGCCTGCATCTACGAGGCCCGCGAGCGGGTGGTGTTCATCAACACCGGCTTCCTGGATCGCACCGGCGATGAAATCCACACCAGCATGGAAGCCGGCCCCGTGGTGCGCAAGGGTGCCATGAAGCAGCAGGCCTGGATCCAGGCCTACGAGAACAACAACGTGGACGTCGGCCTGGCCGCCGGCCTGCAGGGCAAGGCCCAGATCGGCAAGGGCATGTGGGCCATTCCCGACAACATGGCCGACATGCTGAAGGAGAAGATAATGCATCCCCTGGCCGGTGCCAACACCGCCTGGGTGCCGTCGCCCACCGCCGCCACCCTGCACGCCACCCATTACCACCAGGTGAACGTGAAGGCTCGCCAGGACGAGCTGAAGAGCCGTGCCCCGGCCAGTCTGGACGATCTGCTGACCATCCCCCTGCTCGCCGATGCCGCCAGCCTGAGCGCCGAAGACATCCAGCAGGAGCTGGACAACAACGCCCAGGGTATCCTCGGCTACGTGGTGCGCTGGGTCGATCAGGGCGTGGGTTGTTCCAAGGTGCCGGACATCAACGACGTGGGCCTGATGGAAGACCGCGCCACCCTGCGCATCTCCGCCCAGCACATCGCCAACTGGCTGCGCCACGGCATCTGCAGCAAGGAGCAGGTGATGGCAACCATGCAGCGCATGGCCGCCATCGTCGACCAGCAGAACGCCGGCGATCCCCTGTACCGCAACATGGCACCGGGCTTCGACGGCATCGCCTTCCAGGCCGCCTGCGCCCTGGTGTTCGAGGGCTGTAGCCAGCCCAGCGGTTACACCGAGCCGCTGCTGCACGCCTACCGGCGCAAGCTGAAAGCCCAGGGTTAAGCATCCCGGCGCCCAACAATCCCCGGCTGGTCCGGGGATTTTTTTGTCCATGACTTTTTTTCATGCCCCCATGCCGAATAATCGTGACGGCGCCGGGAGAAAAGATTGCGCGGACACTGCCAAGTCCGGGCCTTTGCTGTACCCTATGCGGTAATTCCGTTCAGCCATACCGACAGCGGGCCGCCCCATGATAAAACGCCTGGTCATCTCCCTTTCTTCCCTGATCTTCAGTGTCTTCCTGCTGATGGGAGGCAATACCTTCGTGATGACGCTGCTCGGGGTCAACCTGGGGCTCAAGGGCATAGAGCCGACCCTGATCGGCAGCATCATGGTGTGCTATTCGGTGGGCTTTGTGCTGGGCTCCCTCTATGGACCCAGGGTGATAAAAAGGGTGGGGCACATTCGTGCCTTCGCCGTGTTCAGCGCCTTCCTGGCCAGCTCCACCCTGATCTTCCCGCTCACCGACAGCATCCTTATCTGGGCGTTGCTGCGGGCCCTGAGCGGGGTGGCGGTGGCCGGCAGCTTCGTGGTGATCGAGAGCTGGTTCAGCGCCGTGGCCACCAACGACAACAGGGCCACCCTGTTCTTCGCCTACCAGATCTGCGCCTACCTGGCGGCCACCGCCGGCCAGCTGCTGATCGGCCTGACCGATCCGGCGGCCTTCGTGCCCTTCACCCTGGGTGCCATCGTGCTGACCGCGGCCCTGGTGCCCCTGTCCCTGACCCGGATGGAGGCGCCCACCATAGAGCACAGCGAGCGACTGAGCGTCAAGGCCATCTTCCGGGACGCCCCGGTGGGACTGCTGGCGGCCCTGTGCAGCGGGGTGCTGATCAGCAGCTTCTACTCCATGGCGCCGGTCTACGCCATCCAGGTGGGCTTGCCGGTGGATCAGTTGTCCTACTTTATGGCGGCCTCCATCTTCACCTTTATCCTGTTCGCCTGGCCCCTGGGGCGGCTGTGCGACCGGCTGGATCGGGGCAAGATCATGATCTGGATAAACGGGGTCATTGCACTGAGCGCCCTGGGCGTGGTGTTTACCGGCCACTACCACCTGGGACTGCTGATCGGCTTCTCCTCCCTCTACATGGGCATGGTCGCCGCCATCTATCCGGTGGCGGTGGCCATCACCAACGACCGCATGGCGGCCCAGCACATCGTCGCGGCCAGCACCACCCTGTTGCTGAGTTACGGCCTCGGCAGCTCGCTCGGCCCCCTGTTCAGCGCCAGCATGATGACCTGGCTCGGCGCCCAGGGACTCTACTACGGCTGTGCCGGCGTGGCCTTGCTGCTGGGCGGCTATGCCTGGATCTGGCGCCTGCGCAGCAAGGCGGTGCCGGTGGCCGAGCAGGCCCATTATATTCCGACTCCGGTGGAAACCGCCGGTGTCATCACCGAGCTCGACCCCCGTAACGAGGAGTTCGTGGACGTGCCCATGGAAGAGGTGTTCCCGGATCTGGAGCAGGAGGAAATCGCCCAGGCCCAGGCCAGCCAGCTGGATCTGGAGTTGCCCGAGCCGGAACCCGATCTCGATCCCGTGTCGATCCCGGCCCAGGAAGATCCCATGGTGGCCATGCGCTGAGCCTGTCACCCCCTTGTCATGCGGGGCGGCTAGGCTGAGGGTATCTTGAACGAGGAGGACAGCCCCATGCGGTTTATCGAACTGATGCGCGACGCCGGCGCCGAGCCCCAGCCCCCCTTCTGCGATGACTGCTATCCGTTGTCCCTGCTGCTCTGGCTGCGGCGTGAGCAGGGCGGGGAGAGACAGCAATGCGACGAATCTGAGGTCGACGCCGTAGCCGCCTGAGCGAGTGCTTTTCGTCGGCTTTTTCCGGCACCGGGCGGAGCGGCTCTGCCGTCACGCCCATTCCCCTGACTGGCAATCCCCGTTAGACTTGGAGCCTGTATTTGGCAGCGGTGCCCCGGGCGCCGCTGCCGCCATCAAGCCCAGCTGGAAAAAGTGTAATGATTCGACTAGCCATCAACGGCTACGGCCGTATTGGGCGCAGTGTTTTACGGGCTTTCTACGAACGTGACCTGCACCGCCATATGAAGATAGTGGCCATCAACGAACTGGCCGATCCCGAGGCCATGGCCCACCTGACCCGCTATGATTCCAGCCACGGCCGCTTCCGGCACGAGGTGACCCTGCTGCCGGGGGCCTTCGAGATAGAGGATGACCCCATCGCCCTGTTCCACGAGCCGGATCCGGCCAGGCTGCCCTGGCGCGAGCTGGGGGTGGATCTGGTGCTCGACTGCACCGGCGTCCTGTCGAGCCGGGCGGATGCCGGCCGGCACCTGGCGGCGGGGGCGAAAAAAGTGTTGTTTTCCCACCCGGCCGACAATGATGTGGATGCCACCATCGTTTATGGTGTAAACCACCAACAATTGACCGGTGCCGAAACCATCGTCTCCAACGCCTCCTGTACCACCAACTGTGTGGTGCCCGTAATTGAGACATTGCACAAAGTTTTTAATATAAAATGTGGTAATATTACTACCATTCACTCAGCCATGAATGACCAACAGGTGATCGATGCCTATCATTCGGATCTGCGCCGGACCCGGGCTGCCAGTCAGTCCATCATCCCGGTCGACACCAAACTGGCCAAGGGGGTAGAGCGCATCTTGCCCCATTTCGCCGGCAAATTTGAGGCCATTTCCGTACGGGTGCCGACCATCAACGTCACCGCCATGGATCTCAGCGTCATCGTCGAGAACAAGGCCACCGTCGAGGCCGTCAACCGGGTGCTGCGCGAGGCCGCCGAAGGCCCGCTGCGGGGCATCCTCGGCTATACCGAGGCGCCGCTGGTGTCGGTCGATTTCAATCATGATCCCCATTCCTCCATCATCGACGGTACCCAGACCCGGGTGAGCGACGCCAATCTGATCAAGATGCTGATGTGGTGCGATAATGAATGGGGCTTTGCCAACCGCATGCTCGACACCAGCCTGGCCTGGCTGGCGACCGCCGAGACCGCTTTCAAAAAACACTAGTACCTTAAAGAGGACGTTCTATGTCTGTCATAAAAATGAATGAGCTCGACCTGTCCGGCAAACGGGTGCTGATCCGCGCCGATCTGAACGTACCGGTCAAGGACGGCAAGGTCACCTCCGACGCCCGCATCCTGGCCTCGCTGCCCACCATCGAAGCGGCATTGGCCCAGGGCGCCAAGGTGATGGTCACCTCCCACCTGGGCCGTCCCACCGAGGGCGAGTATGCCGACGAGTTCTCCCTGCAGCCGGTGGTCGACTACCTGGCCGCCAAGCTGAGCGCGCCCGTGCGCCTGGCCAAGGACTACCTGAACGGGGTGGAGGTGGCCGCCGGTGAGCTGGTGGTGCTGGAGAACGTGCGCTTCAACAAGGGCGAGAAGAAAGACGACGAGACCCTGTCCAAGCAGTACGCCGCCCTGTGCGACGTCTTCGTGATGGATGCCTTCGGCACCGCTCACCGGGCCCAGGCCTCCACCCACGGAGTGGCCAAATTCGCCCCCGTGGCCTGTGCCGGCCCGCTGCTGTCCGCCGAGCTGGAGGCCCTGGGCAAGGCCCTGGACAACCCGGCCCGGCCCATGGTGGCGGTGGTGGGCGGCTCCAAGGTCTCCACCAAGCTGACCGTGCTCGAGTCACTGTCCAAGATAGCCGACCAGCTGGTGGTGGGCGGCGGCATCTCCAACACCTTCGTGGCCGCCGCCGGGCACAACGTGGGCAAGTCCCTGTACGAGCCGGATCTGATCCCCGAAGCCAAGCGTCTGATGGAAAGCTGCGACATCCCGCTAGCCACCGACGTGCGCACCGCACCCGAGTTCTCCGAAACCGCCCCGGCCACCGTCAAGCTGGTCTCGCAAGTGACCGACAACGAGGAGATCCTGGATCTGGGTGACGAGTCCGCCCAGCGCCTGGCCGACATCCTGAAAAATGCCAAGACCATCATCTGGAACGGCCCGGTGGGGGTGTTCGAGTTTGAGAACTTCCGTCGCGGCACCGAGATCGTGGCCCGGGCCATCGCCGAGAGCGACGCCTTCTCCATCGCCGGCGGCGGCGACACCCTGGCGGCCATCGATCTGTTCGGCATCAAGGATCAGATCTCCTACATCTCCACCGGCGGCGGCGCCTTCCTCGAGTTCGTGGAAGGCAAGACCCTGCCGGCGGTGGCCATGCTCGAGCAGAGAGCCAAGGGCTGAGTTAACCTTATCCATTTAAAGCGGCCGGGTCATGCCGGCCGACAAGAGCCTCAACAGGAGCAAGAGAATGTCCCAGAAAATTTTTGACGTAGTAAAACCGGGTGTGGTCAGCGGCGACGACATGCAGAAGATCTTCGCCATCGCCAAGGCCAACGCGTTCGCCCTGCCGGCGGTCAACGTGGTGGGTACCGATTCCATCAACGCCGTGCTGGAAGCGGCCGCCAAGGCGAAAGCCCCGGTGGTGGTGCAGTTCTCCAACGGCGGCGCCTCCTTCTTCGCCGGCAAGGGCCTGAAGCTGGAAGGCCAGCAGGCCGCCATCATCGGCGCCATTTCCGGTGCCAAGCATGTGCACGCCGTGGCCGAGGCCTACGGGGTGCCGGTGATCCTGCACACCGACCATGCCGCCAAGAAGCTGCTGCCCTGGATCGACGGCCTGCTCGACGCCGGTGAGAAGCACTTTGCCGAAACCGGCAAGCCGCTGTTCAGCTCCCACATGATCGACCTGTCCGAAGAGAGCCTGGAAGAGAACATCGAGATCTGCGCCAAGTACCTGGCGCGCATGAGCAAGATCGGCATGACCCTGGAGATCGAGCTGGGCTGCACCGGCGGTGAGGAAGACGGCGTGGACAACACCGGCATGGACAGCTCCATGCTCTACACCCAGCCGGAAGACGTGGCCTATGCCTACGAGAAGCTGAGCGCCATCAGCGACAAGTTCACCATCGCCGCCTCCTTCGGCAACGTGCACGGCGTGTACAAGCCGGGCAACGTCAAGCTGACCCCCAAGATCCTCGACAACTCCCAGAAGTACGTGTCCGAGAAGTTCGGCCTGCCGGCCAAGTCCCTGAACTTCGTGTTCCACGGCGGCTCCGGCTCTTCCGCCGAGGAAATCAAGGAATCCATCGGCTACGGCGTGATCAAGATGAACATCGACACCGACACCCAGTGGGCCACCTGGGCCGGCGTGATGAACTACTACAAGGCGAAAGAAGCGTACCTGCAGGGCCAGATCGGCAACCCCGAGGGCGACGACAAGCCCAACAAGAAGTACTACGATCCGCGCGTCTGGCTGCGTGAAGGCCAGGTCAGCATGATCGCCCGCCTGGAGCAGGCGTTTGCCGAGCTGAACGCCATCGACGTACTGTAAGCGACTCCCCGGTCGTGATAAGGCCGGTCGGCGCAAGCCGACCGGCTTTTTTGTGCGCGCCGGGCAGGGCCGGGCATGACCGGAACGAATCCATTATGTTAGCATGCTGTCTTGCTCAAGCCGGTTCACGGAGCCATCTGCCTATCTCGAGGACAGTGCCTGATGATGAAGAGAGTAACCCGGGGCATGGTTCCATTCCTGCTCCTGGGGCTGCTTTGTTGGGAGATGACCACGGCTCCCGGGGCGAGCGGCGCCAGCATCGATTTCCCCCGCTTCCACCGGCTGATGGAAGCCCGCTACGGGCGGGAGCGGGTGGCGGTGTCCCATGCCTGGGAGCAGATGCTGAGGGAAATCGAGACGCTGCCGGAACAGGAAAAAATCGTCCGGGTGAACCGCTTCTTCCACCGCCACCTCAGCTACCAGACCGATATCCGGCTATGGGGAGAGGAAGACTACTGGGCCACGCCGCTCGAAAGCCTGGGGCGGGGGCAGGGTGACTGCGAGGACTATGCCATCGCCAAATATGTCAGCCTGCGCAAGGCGGGGATCGGCGACGAGCGGTTGCGGCTCATTTATGTCCGGGCCCGCATCGGTGGTGCGCGCAGCACCATGACGCAGGCGCACATGGTGCTGGGCTATTATCCGACCCCGACGGCGGATCCGCTGCTGCTCGACAGCCTGATCCCCAATATCCTGCCCGGCTCTCAACGCACGGATCTGACGCCGGTGTTCAGTTTCAACAGCCAGGGATTGTGGACGCCCGGCGCGACGGCTTCCGCGGCCAACCCCGTGGCGCGGCTGTCGCGCTGGCGTCAGGTGCTGGAAAGGATCCGGCAGGAAGGAGTGACCTGGTGAACAACCTAACTTGGCTGATGGTAACGGAGGAGAAGGCCTAATGTCCTTGATCAAACAGCTGTGGATTGCAATTGCGGTGATGATGACCCTGGCCTTTCTGAGCAGCTTTGCCATCAGCACCTTCAGCGCCCGGGATTACTACGAGGAGCAGCTGCGGCAGAAGAATATCGACAGCGCCAACTCCCTGGCACTGACCTTGTCGCAGATAGAAAAAGACGAGGTAATGATCGAACTGCTGATCGCGGCCCAGTTCGACACCGGCCACTACCAGCGGATAGAGCTCAGCTCTCCCTCCGGCGAGCCGCTGCAGCGAAAAATCGATGATGAGGCGACCGAGCAGGAGCGGGTGCCCGCCTGGTTCCTCAAGCTGGCCCCCCTGTCCATCTCCCCCGGGGTGGCCCAGGTGCAGGATGGCTGGCATCAGTATGGCACCCTCTATGTCGAGAGCCAGACCCGGTTTGCCCAGGCCGCCCTCTGGCAGACCACCCGCAAGCTGCTGCTGTGGCTGCTGCTGGTCGCCCTGCTCTGCGGGGCCCTGGGCAGCGGCTTGCTGAAGCTGATCACCCGCCCGCTGGATCGGGTGGTGGCCCAGGCGGAGGCCATCGGCGGACGGCGCTTCATCACCTCCAGCGAGCCCCGGACGCTGGAGTTCAGCCGCGTGGTCCGGGCCATGAATTTGCTGTCCGAACGTATCCGGCTGATGCTGGAGACCGAGTCCCGTCGCCTCGAGGAGCTGCGTTATCGCAACCAGCATGACGAAGTGACCGGACTGGCCAACCGGGAAACGGTGGTCAGCCAGCTCGATGCCCTGCTGGGCGAGGAAGACGGCCGGCATGCGGCCCTGCTGGTACGGGTGGTGGACCTGGCCGGCATCAACCAGAGCCTGGGACACCAGCGCACCAATGCCCTGTTGCGGGAGCTGGGGCAGGTGTTGCAGCAATGGCCGCAGGCCTTGGCGGACTCCTTTAGCGATGCCCATGCGGGACGGCTCAACGGCAGCGATTTTCTGCTGCTGTTGACCGATGCGGGTGAGCTGGCGGCCCTGAGTGCGGCCCTGAACGAGCGGTTGTCGGCCCTGGCCGGCCGCCACGAATCACAGCTGCGCCTGTTGCTGCCCCATGGCGCCTGTTATTTCCACTCGGGAGAGCAGCGTATCGAGGTCATGAGTCGGGTCGACAGCCTGCTGGCGGTTGCCGAACAGCGGGATGCGACCTGCGCCGAAGTCGGCATCGCCACCGGTGCGTCCGATATCCAGGGGACCGACGGCTGGCGGAGCATGCTGACCCGGACCCTGGCGGAGCAGGGCGTCAGGGCGGTTCGCTTTCCCGTTGTGCACTTGACCGGTGATGCACTCCTGCACCAGGAGGCCATGATGCGCCTGGAGCTGGATGGCAAGACCTATAGAGCCGGGGATTTCATACCCTGGGCCCGTCGCCTGGGGTTGCTGCCGGCACTGGACGTGGCTATGGCCGGTCGTCTGCTCGAGGAGCTGAAGGCGACGGCGCAACCGGAGCCGCTGGCGATCAACCTGTCGATGGAAACGCTCAAGGATCCGCTCGGCCGGCAGCAACTGCTGATGCTCCTGCGCCAGTTTCCCGAGCAGGCGCCCTGGCTGTGGCTGGAGTTTCCGGAAAACCCGGTGATCCATCATGTCGAGCTGTTCAGGGAGTTTTGTGCCCAGGTCAAGCCCCTGGGTTGCAAACTGGGAATGGAACGGGCCGGTCGCGGCTTTGCCAGGATTTCCCGGTTGCAGGAACTCGGCCTGGATTACCTCAAGGTGGATACGGCCCTGACCAGGGAGCTGTCCGGCAACCAGGGCAACCAGGGCTTCCTGCGCGGCCTGTGCACCCTGGGGCACTCCATCGGACTTCAGTTGGTCGCCGATGGCGTCCAGTCTGCGGACGAGCTTGAGCTGCTGCGGGCCTTGGGATTCGACGCGGCCGGCGGGCCGGGCATCTCCCCCTGAGCGGCGCAGGCGAGCCCCGGGGGCCCGCCTGCGCGCCACCAGCAAGGTGCATATTCAGAGCATGGGGATGGTGTCTTCGTCGCCCTCGTCGCCCAGCAGGTCCAATCGGTGCTGCTGGCGGCGCAGGCTCTGGCGGGCGAGCAGCTTGTGCTGGGCCATGGGCGGCAGATCGGTGAACTGGATGAGATTCTTGTCGATCAGCACATCGATCAAATCCTCGAGTACCCTGGCCAGGGCGATGTCGGATTCCCGCAAGGCCTGCAGGTGCGCCGTTTCTTCCTGCCGGCCGACGCCGAAAAACAGGGACAGCTCCGGTGAATCCGCCGCGATGGTTTCTTCGATGCCCGGCTCCCGCTCCAGGCTGACGGCCAGGATCCGGCCCGTAGGATCGCGTTTGACAAACATCAGGTGCGCTCCTGGCCACGTACCAGCAGCATCAGGTGCATGCGATCCCGGGCGCCCAGTTTTTCAAAGATGGAGCTGAGGTGCGCCTTGACGGTGCGCTCGGTGATGTCCAGCTCGAGGGCGATGCGTTTGTTGCTGGCGCCCTTGAGCACTTCGGTGGTGACCTGGCGCTCCCTGTCGGTCAGGGGGGAGAGGTCGCAACCCTCGCCGGTGGGCTGCTGCTCGAGCAATTGCGACAGCAGGCCGACCATCTTGCTGACCAGCGGCGCCGGCAGCCACAGACCGCCGGCGGTCACTGTCCGGGCCGCCTGGATGAGGATGTCCCGGCTCGCCAGGGCTTCGGTATAGCCCCTCGCCCCCGCGCTCAGCGCCTGGCGCAACTCCTCCAGCTGTGGCTGGCGGGTCATGGCCACCACCCGACGCCCCTCGGCCACGTGGTGGCGGATCTGTTCGGTCCAGCCGGGGATGGCTGTCAGTACCCAGATCAGCTCGGGGCAGGGGGAAGGGGCATCCTCCGGGGTTACGGCGATTCGTGCCCCGGGAAAGGACTGACGCCAGCGGGGGCTGATAAAGCCCTCTTCGGTAATAAATAAAGCATCACTCATCGTTCGGTCATCGCTTGTGAAGTGGCTCTGAGTACGGGTTTCAGCAGGTATTCCAGGATCGTTTTCTTGCCGGTGAGGATGTCCACCTGGGTGGTCATGCCGGGGATGATGGCCAGATCATCGGTAAAGCCCGGGGTGCGGGTGGCGAGCCGGACCAGGTAGTAGCTGTTGTCCTTGTCGTCGAGGATGGTATCGGCGCTGATATGCTGTACCTCGGCCTCCAGCCCGCCGTAGATGGCGAAGTCGTAGGCGGTAAACTTGATCATGGCGGCCTGCCCCGGTCGGATAAAGGCGATGTCCTTGGGCTGGATGCGGGCCTCTATGATCAGCTGGTCATCCAGCGGGATCAGCTCCAGCACTTCGCGCCCGGGCGCGACGACGCCGCCGACGGTATTGGCGAACAGGCGCTGGACAGTGCCGCGCACCGGCGCCCGGATTTCGGTTTGCTGTACCTTGTCGGCGAGGGCGGATTCGGCCTCGCTCAGGCCGTCGAGCCGGGCCTTGGATTCCAGGAACTCCTTGCGCCAGCGGTTGGTTACATTCAGCTCCACTTCCCTGATCTTGTTGCGGGCCTCTCCGATGGCGGCCTCGCTGCGGCTGATCGCGGCCTTGGCCCGCTCCACTTCCCCTCTGGCGTTGGCCAGCTCCCGCTCGATGCGCAGTATGTCCATGTCGGACACGGCGCCGGACTGCAGCAGGGGGCGGGTAACCTGCAGTTCCCGGCTGCTCAGGGCAAGGGCGCTGCTGTGCTGGCTCAGGGCGGCCTTGGCCTCGACCAGATCCTGCTGGCGCTGGTTGAGCTGGTTCTGGTAAATGGCAATCTGTTCCTGCAACTCCTCCTGGCTGGCCCGGTAGAGGCGCAGCTCGCGGGCGACCAGTTCGGGCGCCTGTCGCTGGAGTTCTTCCGGAAACACCGGCTCGGTCTGGTCGATCAGGGCCTGCAGTCGGGCAACCTCGGCGCTCAGCGCCAGATATTGCACCTGGCTCTCGCGCAGGCTGGAAATGGAGCGGGTCGGGTCGATGCGCAGCAAGACATCGCCGGCCTCCACCGTCTGTCCTTCCCGCACCAGTATCTGCTGGACGATACCGCCGTCCAGGGACTGGACCACCTGCAACTGCTGGGACGGGATGACCCGGCCCTGGCCCCGGGCCACCTCGTCCAGGGGGGCGAAGGCGGACCAGATCAGCAGCGCCAGGCAGGTCAGGCACATCAGGTACAGCATGGCCCTGGCGCGCACCGGCTCCTGCTGGAGTTGGGCCCAGTCCGCATCCAGGGCCCAATTCGGGCCGGAAGCGACCTTGCCGGCTGCCGGCAGCCTGTCGGGGCTTTGGGCCTGGGGATCCATGGTGGGGTGATTCATGCTGCGCTCCCAATCCTGCCCTGACGGAGGGCTTCCAGTACCTCGGCCTTGGGACCATCGGCCACCAGCCTGCCGTTGTCGACGACGATGATGCGCTCGGCCAGGGCCAGCAGGGAACTGCGGTGAGTGACCAGGATCAGGGTCTTGCCCTGGGCAATCTGGGCCAGGCTCTGCTTGATTTGTTCTTCGCTGCTGTGGTCGAGCGAGCCCGTGGGTTCGTCGAGCAGCAGTATGGGGGACTCCTTGATCAGGGCCCGGGCAATGGCCACGGACTGGCGCTGGCCGCCGGACAGCAACTGTCCCCGTTCGCCCACCTGCATGTCGAACCCGGACGGGTGGGTGTTGATAAAGCCGGCCAGGCCGCTCAGGTTGGCGGCATGCACGAGCTGGGCATCATCCACATGGGGTGTGCCCATGGTCAGGTTATCGCGCAGGGTGCCGAAGAACAGGGACACGTCCTGGGGAACATGGCCGATACTGCGTCTCAGCTCGGCCGGATCGAGCTGGCGGATGTCCACGCCGTCGATCAGTATGGTGCCGGCGTCCGGTTCATAGAGACCCAGGATCAGTTTTTCCAGGGTGCTCTTGCCCGAGCCATTGCGTCCCAGTATGGCAACGTGCTCGCCGGCCTTGATCCTGAAGCTGATATCGGCAAGGGCCTGGCGCTCGGCATCGGGGTAGCTGAAACCCACCTGCCTGAACTCGATGTCTCCCCGGAGGATGGGACGGCTTACCCAGTGTTTGCCCTGGGGGCGCTCCACCGGCCGGGCCATGATGTTGTTCAGGCTTTCCATGGCGGCGGCGGCATGGTGGTACTGGGACAACAGGGCGGCCGCCTGGCCGATGGGGCCCATGGCGCGGGAGGACAGCAGGTAGGCGGCGATCAGCCCCCCCTGGGTGAGATGGCTGCCGGTGATCAGGTAGACGCCGACGATGACAAGGGCCACGGCCACGGTGTGTTGAACCCAAAGGGCGCCATTGCTGACGGAGGCCGCCAGCAGGCGCATCTGCGCCGTGATGCGGCTCAGGAAGAGGGTGGTGCTTTCCCAGGTGCCCTGCATCCTGCTCTCGGCACCGACGGTCTTGAGGGTTTCCAGGCTGCTCAGGCATTCAACCAGGGTGGCGTTGCGCATGGCGCTGGCGCGGATCATGGTTTCCGACAGCCGTTGCATCTTGCGCTGGGCCAGGGCGGCATAAAGCAGTATCAGCACGGTGCCCACCAGGATGGGGAGCACCAGCAGCCAGTTGATCAGGCCGATGATAAGGCAGAACAGCAGGAAGAAAGGCAGGTCGACCAGGGCCACCAGGGTCACGGAGCCGATGAAGTTGCGGACCGATTCGAAGGCCTGCACATTGCTGGCAAAGGAGCCGGCCGAGGCGGGGCGATCCGCCAGCTTCATGCCCAGTATCTGCTCCATGATGGTGGCGGACAGCTTGACATCGGCCCGGCTGGCGCCGAGATCCACAAACCAGCTGCGCATCAGGCGCAGCCCCAGATCGGCGCAGAGCACGATAAGGATCCCCACCGCCAGTACCCAGAGGGTATCGGTGGCGTGATTGGGCACCACCCGGTCATAGATGTTCATGACGAACAGGGGCATGGCCACCGCGAAGCAGTTGATCATGATGGCGGCCAGGATGATGTCCCGGTACAGGGGGCGGTTTTCGGCCATCACTCCCCAGAACCAGTGCCCGTCCGGTTTTTTTCTCGCCCTGGGGGCCCGGGCGTCGAAGTGGAACTCGGGGCGCAGATAGATGAGCTTGCCCGAGTATTGGCGCTGCAGTTCGTCGAGCGGGAGGCTGACTTCGGCCTCCGTCAGTTCCGGCCAGATCACCCGTGCGTTGCCTTGCTCGGGATCCAGGCCGGTGAGGATACAGGCCCGGTCGTCGTGCAGCAGCAGCACGGCGGGAAGCAGGGACGGATTCACCGCACTCAGGGATTGGGTTGCCAGGCGACTCGATAATCCGGCGCGCTTGGCGGCGCGATGGAATACCGAAGGCACCAGCTTGCCTTCCACCAGCGGCAAACCGGCCAGGGCGGACTCTCTGGACAGTTTGCGATCGTGGAAGCGACAGAGGGTCAACAGGCAGTCGAGTAGAGGGCCGCCATGTTGTTCAGAATAGTCGGTCTTCGACATCACTCATTCCCGTGCGCCGTCCGGCCCGGGGCCGGACGACAGGTTATCGGGGCCGCGGCCCCGTTCGTTATCGGCTGGTGCTCAGTTGTCCCAGCACGGTGTTGACATCGTGATCGGGGCAGGCCGAGGCGGCGTCGACCGCGATGGGCTCGGCACCCAAATCACTTAGCGAAGGCAGTTCGTCGCCCACTACCTCCAGCGCCGGCAGCAGTTGCCCCATGGCCGCCAGGGTCCTGGCGATGGCCAGCCCACGGTCGTAGGTGGCGTTGGCATAGGCGCGGCTGGCCTGGAAGTATTCGTTTTCTGCATCCAGCACATCCAGCAGGGTACGCTGGCTGATATCGAACTGCCCCTTGTAGGCGGTTCTGACCCGGTCGGAGGATAACCGGTGCTGGTTCAGGATGGGAAGCTGTTGATCCAGTTTTTGCACGTCATTGTAGGCGATTTGCAGCGTCTGTCGCATATCCACGCAGGCCTTGTCGCGCAGATCCTTGGCCTGGTTGACTTCTTCATAGGCCTTGCGCAGGCTGGCCTGATCCCGGCCGCCCTGGTAAAGGTTGTACCTCAGATCCAGGCCGACGCGGGCGTCGTTGCGGCGCTCATCGAAACCGTTATCGACGTAGTCCCGGGTGCCGTACTTCGCGGTCAGGTTCAACTGGGGATGAAAGGCGGATTTTTGACCGTCGGCGGCGGCTTCCTGGGCATGGATGTTGCGCAGCGCGGCGTGGAAGGCGGGGCTGCCCTGGTAGGCGAGGTGGATGGCTTCGCGCACGCTCAGGGGAAGCGTGCCGTTATCGAGCTGCAGGGGCGCGAGTTCGAGCCCCGGCAGCTCACCGACGACACGCAGATAGCGGGCACTGACATCATGCAGGTTGGACATCTCGGTGAGCAGGTTGGCTTCGGCCAGGGAGAGGCGACCGTTGATCTGCTCCAGATCGGCCCGCCTGGCCACGCCGGCCCGGGCGCTTTCTTCGATCTGGTTGTAAACCTCGAGGTGGCTGGCCAGGTTGGCTTCGGCCAGGGCGACCAGTTCACGGTAGCGCATCACGTCCTGGTAGGCGCCGACGGATGACAGCGCGGTGTTTTCTACCTGCGCCAGCAGCTCGAAATAACGGACGAGTTGGGCATCCTCGAAACGCTGCACGTCATTGGCGGTTTTGAAGCCGTCATACAACATCTGCACCAGTGAGACTTCGGCCGCACCGCCGGTAAAGTCCCGCTTTTCACTGTAATTGCGCCATTCCTTGCCATACCCGGCGGTTACGTCCAGAGTCGGCAGGTAGCCGCCCCGGGCGAAGTCGACATCGTGTCCGGCGGCGCGAAAGGCACGCCAACTGGCCTGTACTTCGGGATTGGTGGTGATGGCTTTTTGCGCCACCTCGGTGATGGTCAGGGTGGGCTGTTGCGCCAGCGCCGAAAGGGACAGCAGATAAAGGCTGCCGGCCAGCGCCGACCAGCGTTTGGGGATTGCCATCAAGGTTTTTTTCGGTGTCTGCATAAGGATTCGTTTGGGTGAAATGGTGAATTGGGGGAAGCCTAGCACCGAGCCGTAAGCAAAACGTATCCATTGGGACACATGATAAACCCGTGTCCTAACAAACCGCCTGCATCAGGGCCTGACGTATCCGGCGGATATGGCTGGGTGCATTCAGTTCCTCCAGTATCCTGGGGATGAGCGGGTGGGTAAAACGAACACGCGTTCCGGTTACCCGGTACAGCAACCCCGACTCTACCATGGCCGCCATGGCCTCGGCGATCTCTTCCCGGGTCGTTTTTTCCGGCATCAGCGCGGCCAGTTCCTCGTGGGGTGTATCGGTACCGGCAACAGCGAGGATGAGCGCCAGCTCCCGGTGTCGGCCCTGGCGGTCGATATCCGGGCTGAACAGAGCTATCAGTGCATCTGGAATTTGCTGGGTGCCCTGATGTTCGGCCAGCAGCTTCAGGACCAGGGGAATGCCCCCCGACAGATGAAAGCATTGCTGCCTGTGCTCGGCCGAGGCCGTTTCGGGCAACCAGTGTTGCAGCAGGGCCTGGCCGGCCGAAAGCGGCAGCGGCGGCAAATTCAGGCAGTGGCCCGGCCAGGCCATCGTTGTCGGGAGCTGGTGTCCCGTTACCAGGAGAAAAGGCGCCGGCCTGGCGTGCCGGGCCAGATGGATAAAAAATTCCAGTGTCAGCGTGTCGCACCAGTGTACGTCTTCGAGCCAGTAAAGGGTGGCATGGCTTGGCCTCAATGGCCCAAGCAATGGGACGAGACGGGAGAACAAGCGGTGCTTATGGTCATCATTCCGTATGTTGACGGCATCCAGGTCGCTTATCCATTGCTCGTAGTCGTACAGGTGCCGTCCCGAGGAAGAGATGGCCCCGACGCGCGCCGAGGGCGGGAAAGATGTCAGGAAATGAAACAAGGTCTCCAGCGGGGCAGGCTGCAAATCGGGCTGGCAACACAGCCGGTGCAGGGTGTCGCCCTGCATCGGCTGCCGTGCCAGCCATTGGGCGACCAGCGCCGTTTTGCCCATGCCGGCGCCAGCCAGTATGGCTACCATCCCGGGGCCGGTGTCTTGCCGGATTTCGGTCAGTTTTTCCAGCTGAGGGTCTCGTCCCTGCAGAGGACTTGCCGGCGCGGTGGCGGCTTGATTTTCTTCCGCTTGGTAATAAAGTGCCTGCACGGTACCGTCGGATTGACGCCGGCGATCCTGCAGCTTGTGCAACCGCACCCTGTATGCAAGCAACTGCTGCACCTTGTCGCTGACGAGGGGCTGGTTGTATTGGGCGTTGTGGCAGACCCTGGCCGTTTCTTCGGTGATTTCCCCGAGCAGATCCGGAATGGTGTTGTCCAGAGACGAAAACAGCCTGCCGCAATGGATGCCAATCTTGACCCTGGCATCCTGACAGGCCCGTGCCCAGGTGCTGAGGCGAAGGGCGGCGCTCCAGGCGAGCCAGGCTGCATCGACGATGGCATTGGGCCAGCCAAAATAAAAAAAGGCGCCCTTTCCCGCGCTGTTCAGGTGGAAGGCCCCCATCTTCTTGCCGAGCAGGGCCCGGGTCATCTGATCGAGATCGTACAACCGTTGTGACGCTTCCTCGGGATCCTGACTCAGGCTGAACCATTGTACCCGTAGTACCACCACCAGGGAGACTTTCTGTATAACGGGAAAAGGGGATGGCGCCATGAGGCTGACGCGGGGTGCCATGCCGTTGAGCAGCTTGTCCCGCAGGGCCAGGGTGGCGGCCTCGGGGGCGACGTCCAGTTCGCGTCGCAGGCGGCGGGAGAAGGATTCGAACAGCTTCAATGCCGCACCGGGATGGCCGGCGGCGGCATGCATGCCCATCACCTGGCGCAGGTGCATTTCGTTGTCCGGATCAATTTTCATCAACAGGTGGGCATAGTCCAGGGCCTGCTCGTCTGCGCCTGAACACTGACAGCATCCAATGAGTCGCTGCAGCAGGAGCAACTGCTGCATGCGGAGCTGCTCTCGCTTGTGGGCGAGCCAGAGTTCGAATTCATCACAGCCCGGGAGGCTGTAGGCCGGCAGGAAGTCGCCACCCAGGATGTGGGGAGTCAGCCGGGCGGCCAGATCGGCCAGCGAGCGGCACTCGTCGGCGTGACACGAGTCGCAGGCGGGCAGGGAGTGCTCCAGTGTGGCCAGATCGAGGCTGGCCACCAGTTCGGAACGAAAACCGATGCTGTGGCGGCAGGACTGCAGCGGCGAGGGACGACCGGCTCCTCCCAGGGTCTGGTTCAGGCTGGACAGTACCTGACGAAGGTTGCACCTGGCCGCACTCTCATCCAGTTCGGGCCAGAACAAGGCCGCCAGATAATCGCGGCTGTGGGGTTTATGCCTTTCCGACGCCAGAAAACCCAGCAGCCCCAGTGCCTTGCGATAGCGTTTGGGGAACGGGAGTTCTTGCCGTCCGACCCGGATCGAGGTGGTACCCAACAGCAAGATATCGCAGAAATCGGATGAGGGTGCAGGCAAGGGTGGCTCTCCATGATATGACGCAATGACCTCCTGGCAGGCGCGCATCATCACACACTCAGGCCGGGAGGGAAATCCTGACCTGTACTTCGGTCCAATAGGCTTATCTGTTTCTATGTTTAATATGCGTTATATCTAGAGCTTATAACGGACGAAAGACGATGAGTATACCAGTTGCTGTGGTTTCCGAGGTCAATGGATATGTCGCCGCCCAGGCCGCCGATGGCTCTGTCCGCCTGCTGACGGCCGGCGACACCCTGCTGGCAGGCGAAGTCCTGATAACAGGAGAGAATGCCCAGGTCATTCTTGACAATGGCAATAATGAACAGATGCAGTTTGGTGGCAATCAGCGCCTTCAAATGACCCAGAACCTGCTGGCGTCGGCGGAGCCCGAGCCTCAGGAAAGCGCCTTGCTGGATCCCAGTGTCGAAGCCGTACTGGCGGCTCTGGACAGTGGCAACGACCTGCTGGACGAGCTGGAAGCGCCCGCCGCGGGTGCTGACGGCGCCCCTTCTGGAGGTGGCGGATCCTTCGTTTCTCTGACACGTATTGTGGAAGAGGTTGAGCCTCTGGAGTTTGATTTTTCCATCGAAGATGTAGAGCCGTTCGAGCTTCCTCTTGGAGACGAAACGGATACTGACGATACCGACGCCGACGCCGACGCCGATGCTGACGCCGATGCGGACGCCGATGCGGATGCGGATGCGGACGCCGATGCGGACGCAGATGCCGATGCGGATGCTGACGCCGACGCGGATGCAGACGCCGATGCAGACGCCGATGCCGATGCCGATGCGGACGCGGATGCGGACGCCGATGCGGATGCTGACGCGGATGCCGACGCCGATGCGGATGCTGACGCGGATGCCGACGCCGATGCGGATGCCGACGCCGATGCGGATGCGGACGCGGACGCCGACGCGGATGCCGAGCCGATGCGGACGCTGATGCCGATGCCGATGCGGACGCCGATGCGGACGCGATGCCGATGCGGATGCTGACGCCGATGCCGATGCGGATGCGGACGCCGATGCCGATGCCGATGCGGATGCTGACGCCGATGCCGATGCGGACGCCGATGCTGACGCGGATGCCGACGCGGATGCCGATGCCGATGCCGATGCTGACGACGACGATAAGGGATCAGACGGTAAGGGCAAAGGTCCGCAGGGCAACAATGGCCACGGCAACGGGGACCAGGACGCACCCGGCAACTCCGGCGGCAACAACAATGCCGAAAACAGCGGCAACACCGGCAACGGCAACAGCGGCCAGGGCCAGTCCGGCAACAATGGACAGCAGGGCAACAATGGCCATGGCAACGGGGACCAGGACGCACCCGGCAACTCCGGCGGCAACAACAATGCCGAAAACAGCGGCAACACCGGCAACGGCAACAGCGGCCAGGGCCAGTCCGGCAAAGGTCCGCAGGGCAACAATGGCCACGGCAACGGGGATCAGGACGCGCCCGGCAACTCCGGTGACAACAACAATGCCGAGAACAGTGGCAACGCCGGCAAGGGCAACAGCGGCAAGGGGCAGTCCGGCAAAGGTCCGCAGGGCAACAATGGCCACGGCAACGGGGATCAGGATGCGCCCGGCAACTCCGGCGACAACAACAATGCCGAAAACAGCGGCAACTCGGGCAACGGCAACAGCGGCCAGGGCCAGTCCGGCAACAATGGACAGCAGGGCAACAATGGTCAGGGTGGCCAGCCTAAGATGTGGTTGGCCGAGGACGATGATGTGGTCGCCTTGCCCTTGGGGGATGAGGATACTGATCCTGATATGAGCAGTTTCACACAAGAGGAAAGTGAACCCCTGGCGTTGGGCAGCCTGCTTGTCGATGACGAGGGAGAACTGGACGGCGTGATCGCCACCACCACCGGCGATAATGGAGAGACGGTGCTCACTATTGAGCCGGGGACGGAAGACCGGGGCTCGGCTCCCGGATACGAGCCTCCGCTCGTGGTCGATGGGGCGCAACCGGAGGATTTTTTCAATATCACGAACAAGCCGGAGGGGCTTGATCAGTAATATTTGAGCCAGGATCTCACCCCGGGCGGCCATGCTGCCCGGGGTGAATATCGTTCAAGTAACCGCTCCCGATATGGCTGAATTAGCGGAATGCTCCATGCGGCACATTCCCCGGCATGATCGGTCTGTCCGGCAAGCCCCGGCGGGTTAGCCTTATTCGGAGCGGTTGTTTAAGTTGCCCTTATTTAGAAAGGGCGTTGGCCCGTGACACCGTGATCAGGGCATGAAAGAGGGGATGGATGCTGTTACCTGAATTATTGAATCGCGCTTACGGTGAACTTTCTGCCCTTCTGGTTGGCAATATCCAAATCCGGGTGGATCCGCCGGCGGCGCTCAGGGGCACTACTATCGGCCCCGACTATCCCCGGGTGGTGTTGTTTTTTTCGCTCTGTGATGGTCGGTCCCGGGCCCGGGTGCTGCATGTGGCGGCGCCGGATTTCGAGTCCGCCTGGCAACAAGGGGTGACAGCTTGCCAGGAGTGGGCACGGCACCAAGCTCTGTCAATAAAATGGTTGCGCATCGATTGGGTCACCCGTATCCAGCCCATGACCTGGGGCCGGCTGACCCGGCAGTTTCGCAATACCAAGCGCAATTATTTCCGTTACGGCATCGCCCTGGACGCCGGCTTCGATATTGCCTTTCTTGAGCAGGAGCTCAATGCCAACGCCATGCTGTATGCCGGCGCCGAGGTGGCACAGGCCAGCCTGAATCCGAAAAATGTTGGGGTTTACGCCAGGAAGCGCTACGGCGCCGAGGTGCCACTGGATATGGGAGACAACACCCCGGTATTCGTGTTTTCCACCCAGGGCCGCTTTTATGCCGACGATCCGGCACTGACCGTCCTTCCCGGTGGCCGGCAGCAGGGGATCCCCCTGTCCGGGCCCGGACGCAACGGCGGCCGGCGGCAGATCCCCTCGCTTCATGCCGATGATGTGTTCCGCCTCGTTACCAGTGCCTCCGAGTTTCTTGCCCGTCAGGTCAAGGCGTCGGGTGAATTCGTGTACGGTCATTTCCCCTGTTTTGGCCGGAACATCGCCAACTACAATGCCCTGCGTCACGCCAGCACCACCTACGCCATGCTCGAAGCCTGGGAGCTGACTGGAAGCAAGAGCCTGAAAGCGGCCATCGACCGCTCCCTGGCCTACCTGACCCAGGCCCTGATCCGCCCCTATGTGCTGGGGAGCGGCGAGGCGGTCGCCTATTTGGTGGACAGCGGGGAGGAAATCAAGCTGGGGGGCAACGCCGTGTGCCTGCTGGCCCTGGTCAAGTATACCGAGCTTACCCGCGACTACCGCCACCAGGGGTTGATGGACGCCCTGGCGGTGGGCATTGCAAGAATGCAAAACCCGGAGACCGGGCAGTTTGTGCATGTGCTGTATGCCGGGGACTTGTCGGTCAAGCAGGAGTTCCGGATTATCTACTACGACGGCGAGGCGGCCTTTGGTCTGATGCGGTTGTATGGGCTGACGCAGAACCCCCGCTGGCTGGCCCTGGTGGAAAAGGCGTTCGAATACTTCCTGCAGGCCGGGCACTGGCAGGCCCATGACCACTGGCTGTCGTATTGCGTCAACGAATTGACCCGTTACCGGCCGGAAGAAAAGTACTTCCGTTTCGGAGTGCAGAATATCGCGGGCTACCTTGACTTTATCCAACACCGCATCACCACCTATCCCACCCTGCTGGAACTGTCGATGGCGTTCCAGAAGATGCTGAGCCGCCTTAAGCTGATGCCGGAGATGAGCCATGTGCTCGACGGCTTCGATGAAGAGGCTTTCTACCGGGCACTGCACCAGCGGGCCCATTACCTGCTGAACGGCTTTTTCTGGCCGGAATTTGCCATGTATTTCGCCAGGCCCGAGTCGGTGCTGGGCAGCTTCTTCATCCGGCATCATTCGTTCCGGGTCAGGATAGACGATATCGAGCATTACCTGTCCGGCTATGTGGCCTATTGGGGATTGCTCAGGCGTCAAGGGGGAGGGGTATCGCCGCCGGCCTCTTGTTCCGAACCCGCGGTGGAGTCCGTGCTGCTGGCCTGGGGAGGGGATGTCAATCTGGGGCGGCGGCAGCACTACCGTACCGCCGAGCTGGGGGCCGAACGGGTGCTGGATATTCCGGCGCTCAAAGAGTCCCATCTGAGCCTGGTCAACCTGGAGTCCGTGGTCACCACCCGGGGGGAACAGGGCGTGGACAAGGGCGAGGGAGGCCCCTACTACTACCGCGCCCGTCCCGAGATGCTGGCGGTGCTGGGCCAGGCGGGCGTCGACGTGGTAAGCACGGCCAATAACCACAGCGGCGACTATGGTGCGGCCGGGCTTCTCGATCAGCAGCGCTGGCTGGCTGCCGCCGGCATGGCGCAGGTGGGTTCGGGTATTGATCGGGAGGCGGCGTTCCGGCCCCTGGTTCGACAGCTGGGTTCGTTGCGGCTGGCCCTGATGGCGGTGGATGCCACCCAGCATCGCTTTGCCGCCACCGAGACGAAGGCGGGCACGGCCTATCTTGCGCTGGAGGAGACGGAGGCCTGGCAGCAGCAGATGGAGCAGCGTATTGCCAAGGCGCGAGAGGTGGCGGATATCGTCCTGGTTTGTGTGCATTGGGGCGACAATCATGCCACCCAACCCAGTTCAGCCCAGATCAAGGCGGGGCACGTGCTGATCGATGCCGGGGCGGATGCGGTGTTGGGCTCTTCCGCACACCGGCTGCAAGGGGTGGAGCTGTACCGCCAGCGGCCCATTATCTACGATGCCGGCGATCTGCTGTTCGACGCGGTGCGTTCATCCCCCAAGGCCGGCGGCATCTTCCAGCTGGAGTTGAGCAAGCAGGGGGTGGAGCGAGTCATTTTTATACCGGTCGAAGTGGGTTTCGGCCATTCCTGGCAGGCCGAAGGGGCCAGGGCGCAAGAGATCCTGAGCCTCCTTGCCGAAAGATGCCGGCCTTTCCACAGCAGGCTTGAGCTGTGCGACAACGGCACGGCCACCCTGGCGGTGCGGTCGCCGCAGCGAACCACCCGCCTAGCACCGCGGCCTGCCAAGGTCTTTCGGCCCGCTCCGGCCCTCTGGATTTCGGCGTTGGAGCCTGCCTGGACGGTAAAGCAGGTACCCGCAGAGGCGCGGATGGAGCCCGTTACCTTGGGTCCCTTCACCTTGCTGGGGCTCAAGAGCGGTCCCCGCTGGATAGCACACCGACAGATGATCTGGGTGGAAAGCTTCTGGCGCATCGACGCCGGAGTGGAAGAAGACTGGCGGCTGGAAGTGACCGCAGTGCCCAGTTGGGAGGAGGGTACCAAGCCCTGGGGCCTGGGCATGGATCACGACTTCTGCGACTGGTTGCTGCCCACCAGCCGTTGGTGTCCCGGCGTTGTCTATCGGGACTTCTACGGTATCCGCCCTCCTGCCAGAAAGGAATGGGTCAATACCGAGCTGCGTCTGCAACTGAGGCTGCTCACCGGTGCGGGATCAGAGCGAGGCCGCGTCAGGCTGCCGGTGTATTTCGGGCTGGGGTTGCCAGAAAAGCCGGCCATGCGCTGGCCCTTTATTCAGCGCAGCTACCGCAGTGATTTTTCTTTGCTGCCGCCGGCGAGGGAGCAGACATACGCCTGGGATGCCGCCCAATTGCAGGCAGTGACCGGAGGTGTCTGGCTGACGCCGCCGGCCCATGACTGGCATGTGAGTTCGGTGGTACGGGGCCGGAGCCATGCCGCCATGGTGAAGCCTCCCACCCTTTATGTGGCGTCCACCTCGCTCGAACTGGCCCGCCATGAGCAGTATTCCAATATCGCCAACTGCTACCGGCGCGGCTGGGACAGCCATAGGGTGCTGAAAGCCCTGCCCAGGGGGGTGGCCGGGGTGATCGTCAGCCGCCCCGTAGCCGGCCTGCCGGAGGCGTTGCCGGTGCTGATGGTGGAGGACCCCGTCAAGGCGCTGATCGAGCTGGGCATCGCCGCCCGGCAGCGGTTGTCCTGCCCCCTGGTGGCGGTGACCGGCAGCGCGGGCAAGACGACGCTGGTGTCCATGATCCGGCAGTTATTCTCGGACCGGATGGAGGTGCATACCACCTACGACAACTACAATTCCCGCGTCGGCATCTTTGCGGTGATGGCTGGCGTACCTCCATCGGCGCGGCTGGTAGCGCTGGAAGTAGCCGTCTCCGCCATCGATGTCAGGCAGTACCGTAACATCAAGCTGCTGGCACCCGATGTGGCGGTGATCACCAATATTGGCCCGGCCCACTTGCGTGGCAATGAGGATACGGCTGCCATCGCCGCCAGGAAGGCAAACCTCTTCCGGGGGGTGCGTCGGGGCGGCCTGGCCATAGTATGCCGCGACACCGCCCATTACGACGAGATAGCGGCGCGGGCGTTGGCGGAAGGACTCGTTCTGATCAGTTATGGCGAACATGAACAGGCCGACTGCCGGCTGCTTACCTTCGATGTCGACCAAAGCCGGGCGCTGGTGGCCTATCAGGGGCATGAGCTGGAATACCCCCTGGGAATGGCTGGCCGCCATTTTGCGGTGAACAGCCTGGTATGCCTGATCCTGGCCCGGCACCTGGGGCTTCCCCTGGCGGCGGTTGCCGAGGGGTGCGCGGCATTGAAACCGGTTGAAGGGCGAGGAGAGTCGCTGCCGTTGGCCATTGATGGCAAGCGCGTCATGGTGGTGGATGACAGCTACAACGCCAATCCCTTGTCCATGTCGGCGGCGCTGCAACAGCTGTCCGCCCTTTCTCATCGGGGACGGGCCCTGTTGCTGCTGGGGGACATGCTGGAGCTGGGGCGGCAGGCTCAGCAATACCATCTTGAACTGGTGCCCGATATTGCCAGGTGTTCACCCGGCAAGGTATATCTGGTCGGATCTTACATGAAAGCCGTGGCCGGACGGTTGCGTGAGCAAGGTATTTCATGCCGCTGGTTTGAACAGGTTGGGCCGGTGATGGCCAGCCTCCGCCAGGAGTTGCAGGACGGCGATCTGGTGTTGGTGAAGTCGTCCAACGGCACCCGCTTGAGCGAGGTGGTGGCCGCCCTGAAAAGCCTGTCGGCCCCGTCGAGGTAAGGCTGCGATACGGCCAGGCCGGTTAAAGCCTACATTTTGTTCATCCCTCCAGGCCCGGGCTTCGGGATAGTCCGGCTCCTTGCGGGGCCTATTCCCTCTGCTATCTTTCTCTTATACGGTTGAAAAATCAGGCAGGACGCTTGCTTCAACCTTTCTCATAAAAAAGAGAAGCATTCATGCAAGATCCGAACTTGGGGATGGATCCCCTGCTGGCCAGCCTGGTGTTTCTGACCAAATTTTACGGCCACCCCCACCAGGGGGAAGCGCTGATCTCCGGGTTGCCCCTGCCGGAAGGGCGGTTGACGCCGCTGCTGTTTTCCCGGGCGGCCGAGCGGGCCGAGCTGGCGGTGCATCATGCCGCCCAGGCGATCGAAGAGATTTCCGAGCTGTTGCTGCCCTGCATTCTGTTGCTGAAGGAAGGCGGCGCCTGTGTACTGCTGGCGTCCGAGCCCGAGCAGGCCCGCTGCAAGGTAATGCTGCCGGGCTCGGAGGAAGGCGAACTGTGGCTGCCGCTCGAGAAGCTCGCGGCCAGCCATACCGGACGGGTGCTGTTCACCAAGCCCAGGTTCCGTTTCGACGAACGTTCGCCCAAGGTGCTGGAGCATCACGACGGCCACTGGTTCTGGGGCACCCTGTGGCGCTCCGCTCCCATCTACCGGGATGTGCTGACGGGCTCGCTGCTGATCAACCTGTTCGCGGTAGTGACGCCCCTGTTCACCATGAACGTCTACGACAAGATAGTGCCGAACCTCGCCTTCGACTCGCTCTGGGTGCTGGCCATCGGCGCCGGCATCGTCTTCCTGTTCGATTTCATCATGCGCATGTTGCGCAGCCATTTTATCGACGTGGCGGGCAAAAAGTCGGACGTGCTGCTGTCCGCCCGGATCTTCGCCAAGGTGATGGGCATGCGGATGGAGGCGCGCCCCCCGTCCACCGGCGCCTTCGCCAAGCACCTGCAGGAGTTCGAGTCGGTACGGGATTTCCTGACCTCGGCGACGGTCTCCGCCCTGGTGGATATTCCCTTTGCCCTGCTGTTTCTGCTGATCATCTGGATCTTCGCCGGCCAGATGGTCTGGGTACCCATACTGGCCATACTGTCGCTGGCCCTGTTCAGCCTGCTGGTGCAGGGGCCCCTGAAGCGCAGCATAGAAGAAGGTTCCCGGCTGGCGTCCCAGAAAAACGCCAACCTGGTGGAAGGCATTGCCGGGCTGGAAACCATCAAGCTGTTCGGCGCTCAGGGCACCTTCCAGCATCGTTGGGAGCAGGCGGTAAGCCATATCGCCAGCTGGGGCATGAAAACCCGGCGGCTGACCAACAGCGTTTCCACCCTGGCGAACGTGACCCAGCAGGTGACCACCGTCAGCCTGATCGTGCTGGGGGTTTACCTCATTGCCGCCGGCGATTTGTCCATGGGCGGACTTATCGCCGCCGTCATGCTGAGCAGCAGGGCCATCGCGCCCATGGTGCAGATGTCGGTGCTGTCCACCCGCTACAACCAGGCCAAGTCGGCCATGACCATACTGGAGCAGATCATGGCGGCCCCCGACGAGCAGGAAACGGGCAAGCGTTATATCCACCACCCGGTGTTTGCCGGCGATATCCTGTTCGAACAGGTATCGTTCAGGTACCCCGGCTCCGAGCACGATGTGCTGAGCGGCCTGACGCTGCACATCAAGGCCGGCGAGAAGGTGGCCGTCATCGGTCGCATCGGTTCGGGCAAGACCACCCTGGAGCGGTTGATCGTCGGTTTGTACAAGCCTACCGCCGGGGCCATCCGCATCGATGGCATCGACATCGGCCAGCTACAGCCGGCGGCGCTCAGGCGCAACATCGGCTGCGTGCCCCAGGATGTGAACCTGTTTTTCGGCTCCATCCGCGACAATATCGTCATCGCCAATCCCCTGGCCGATGAGAGCCTGGTGTTGCGGGCGGCCCAGCAGGCGGGGGTGACCCTGTTCACCAACCAGGATCCGGATGGCCTGGACAAGCAGGTGGGCGAGGGCGGGCGCCAGCTTTCCGGTGGCCAGCGCCAGGCGGTGGCCATCGCCCGGGCCCTGCTCAATGACCCCGTCATGCTGGTCATGGACGAGCCCACCTCCAACATGGACAACCGCTCCGAGCAGTATATCCGCCAGGAGCTGGCCAGGCTCAAGCCAGAGCAGACCCTGCTGCTGATCACCCACAGAACCTCGATGCTGGAGGTGGTGGATCGGCTGATCGTGCTGGAGCAGGGCCGGATAGTGGCGGACGGTCCCAAGGAGCAGGTGCTGCGGCAACTTCAGTCCGGCAAGGTTCGCGGCCGGGAGGTCAGCAATGGCTAAGCGGTCACTTCCCCCCGAATTGCTCGATTACACCAGCGACACCGCGGCGGCGATCCTGCTCACCACGCCGCGCGGTGCCCGGGCCCTGTTGTGGTGCATGCTGCTGTTTGTGTTCGCCGCCCTGATCTGGGCCCGCTTTGCCGAACTGGAGGAGGTGACCTCGGGCACGGGCTCGGTGATCCCCTCCCAGCAGATCCAGGTGGTGTCGAACCTGGAAGGCGGCATAGTCCGGGAACTCTATACCCGGGAGGGGCAACAGGTGGAGAAGGGGCAACCCTTGCTGCTGATCGACGATACCCGCTTCCTCTCGGATCTGCGGGAGCGGGGCCAGGAAATCGCGGCGCTGCACGGCGACGTGCGACGGCTGGAGGCAGAAGTGGCCGCCATGTCGATCAACGAAGACAGCAGCCTGGCCTGGCGGGAACAGGTCCGGATAGTGGGGAGTGTGCTGGCGTTTTCCGACGACTTCCGGCAGCAGTATCCGGGCCAGGCCGAAGTCCAGCAGGCGCTGTTTGAAGAGCGTCTGGGGTTTGTCCGGAACCAGCTGTCGATCCTCGGCAACCAGATAGAGCAACGGGAGCAGGAGATCATCGAAACCAACGCCAAGGTGCGTACCCTGCAACGCGGGGTATCCCTGGCGGCACGGGAGGTGGACATGAGCCGCCCCCTGGCCCGGGAAGGCATAGTCCCCCAGGTGGAGATACTGCGCCTGGAGCGCCAGCTCAACCAGATGCAGGGTGAACTGGAATCGACCCGGCTGCTGCTGCCCAAGCTGGATGCCTCCTTGCGGGAGAATATCTTCAAACGCAAGGAAGTGGCCCTGACCTTCCGCTCCGAGGCCCAGCGTGAACTCAGCGAACGCCGCAACCGGCTGGCCCAGTTGCAGGAGGGAGAAGTCGG
Organism: Zobellella denitrificans; assembly: GCF_002237365.1. Lineage (GTDB taxonomy): Bacteria > Pseudomonadota > Gammaproteobacteria > Enterobacterales > Aeromonadaceae > Oceanimonas > Oceanimonas denitrificans. The sequence goes on along the minus strand of NZ_NMUO01000001.1, from coordinate 83,728 downwards.
CCTGCAGGACAGGGTGCGCCGGACCTCGGTGACCTCGCCGGTCAAGGGCACCATCAAGACCCTGAAAGTCAATACGGTTGGCGGCGTGGTGCAGCCGGGCATGGATCTGGTGGAAATCGTGCCGCTGGAGGATACCCTGCTGGTTGAAGCCCGTATCCTGCCGAAAGATATCGGTTTTTTGCGGCCGGGCCTGGAGGCAATGGTCAAGTTTACCGCCTATGATTTCACTATCTACGGGGGGCTTTTGGGCGAAGTGGAAAAAATCAGTGCCGATTCCATCCAGGACGATGAAGGCAATACCTTTTTTCTGGCGACCATCCGCACCCAGGAAAGCTTTCTGGGCACGGAAGAGGCTCCTCTGAAGATCATCCCCGGTATGCAGGCGGGGGTCGACATTATAACAGGCAAAAAAACGGTACTGGATTACCTGTTAAAACCCATATTAAGAGCAAAACAGGGCGCTCTGCGGGAGCGCTGATTTTAAAAGGGAGTAATAACAATGAAAAAAACGACTGTGGCCGTTCTGGTCGGCGTATCCCTGGTGCTGCCGTTGCAGGCGCAGACACTGGAGGAGGCGGTGACCCACACCCTGATGACCCACCCCAAGGTCAAGGAAGCCTTTCACCTCTACCAGGCCCGGCAGTATGACCAGGATGAAGCCTTTGCCGGTTACCTGCCCAAGCTGGATGCCAATGCCGGCATCGGTTACGAATATACCGACAGTCCGGGCACCCGGGACGGCGGACCTCGTGCCGACAAGACCCTGACCCGCAAGGAAGCTGGCCTGTCGCTGCGCCAGATGCTGTTCGACGGCTTCAAGACCTCCAGCAACGTCGGCCGGACCCAGGCCGAGGCGGACGCCCAGCGCTACACGCTGTTGTCCGATGCGGAGAACATCGCGCTGCGGGTAGCGGAAGTGTATCTGGAGGTACTGCGTCAGGATGAGATCGTCGAGTTGTCCCGACGCAATCTCGAGACCCATGAGCAGATCTTTTCCGACATTCAGCGCCGTACCGACTCGGGCGTGGGCTCCACCGCCGACTATACCCAGATCCAGGGACGGGTCGCTCGTGCCTATTCCAACATGACCGCGGCGGAAAACAACCTGCGGGATGCCCAGAGCAGTTTTATCGCCCTGGTGAACCAGATGCCGGATGACTTGCGCCAGCCCCAGCCGGACGCCAACTTCATGCCGCCGACCCTGGATGATGCCCTGGCCAAGGCCCAGGAAAACCACCCGACCCTGACTTCCGCCGCCTTCGACATCGACGCGGCCCGTTACCAGCACGAAGATGCCAAGGCCGGTTTTTACCCCAATGTCAGCCTGGAACTGGACAAGAACTGGGATGACGATATCGACGGGGTGCGTGGCCACAATTACGACTTCACCGCCATGGTGCGGATGCGTTACAACCTGTACAACGGCGGTGCCGACGTGGCCCGCAGCCGCTCCACCTCGGCGCTGGAGATGCAGGCCAAGGACATCCACATGAATGCCCATCGCCAGGTAGGCGAAGGCACCCGACTGGCATGGGCTGCTTATGAATCCCTTGGGCGGCAGAAGGACTTCCTGCGCCAGCATGTGGAGGCGAGCTATAACACCGTGGACGCCTACAAGAAGCAGTTCTCGCTGGGCAATCGTACCCTGCTTGACGTGCTCAACACCGAGAACGAACTGTTCGAGGCTCGCCGTTCCTACATCAATGCCGAATACGATCAACTGCTGGCGGAGTACCGCATCATGAATGCCACCGGCCAGTTGCTGGAGGCGTTGCGCTTTACCCAGCCCGAACAATGGCAGGCCAAAAACTGAACATAAGGAGATACACGATGAAAACATGGACTATTTTGGCCCTGCTCTTGCCCCTGGCCGCCTGTACCAGCCTGACCACCGAGCCGGAACGGGAAACGGTAGCCGCCTATGATCTGAGCGACGCGGACTGGGATGGTGTCATCACCGCCCGGGACAACTGCCTGGATACCCCGGTGGGCGCCTCGGTAGACAACGACGGCTGTCACAGCGGCGAGAGCCAGGTATTGCAGCAGGATTTGATCGTGCTGTTCGCCCACGACAGCTCGGTGATTTCACCCCAGTATCAGGCCGAGATCGAGCGGATGGCCGCCTTTATGGCGGAAAACCCGTCGCTCAGGCTGTTGCTGGAAGGCCATGCCAGCCAGGTCGGCAGCCACGACTACAACATCGCTCTGTCCAAGCGGCGGGCCGAGGCGGTCCGGCAGGCGATGATGCAGGCGGGCGTCGGCGGCGAGCGGCTGGAGATCATCGGCTATGGCGCCACCCGGCCCGTGCTGATGGGCGAGGATGAGCAGTCTGCCGCCGCCAACCGGCGGGTGGTTGGCGCCCTGGCCAGTGCCCGGGACGGGGTGAGGATGCGCTGGAACGTGTACAGCGTTGAACGCTGAGCCTGATTGCTGTTGATGAGGCGGCTGCGTTCCCTGCTGGCTGGGCTGGCATGGCTGGGTCTGGTGCTCGGCCTGCCGGCCCAGTCGTTGTTGCGGGAAGACGAAAATATGATTGCGGCGGTGCGCCAGTTTTATGGCGAGCCGGCGACAACGCGTACCCAGGCATGGCGGCAACTGGTCAGGGAAGGACAGGCCGCGGGCTGGAGTGAACGGGAGCGACTTTCCCGGGTGAACATCTTTTTTAACCGCCTGCACTTTATCGACGATATCAAGTTGTGGGGCAAGGAAGACTACTGGGCGACCCCGCTCGAATTTCTGGGGGCGGGAGGCGGTGACTGCGAGGATTTCAGCATCGCCAAGTATTTCACCCTGCTGGAGCTTGGCATCGACGACAGCAAGTTGCGTTTGGTGTACGTCAAGGCATTGCGCTTGAACCAGTTTCATATGGTGGTTGCCTATTATCCGACACCGTCGTCGGTTCCCTTTATCCTGGACAATCTCGAGGGAACCATCCGGCCGGCGACGGAGCGCCGCGATCTTGAGCCCATTTACAGTTTTAACGGTCAGCACCTGTGGCTGATGCGGGAGCGGGGACAGGGTGAGCTGGCGGGGCAGGCATCACGATTGTCGCTTTGGAATGATTTGCGTGGCCGGGTCGATGTGAAACGACTGCAGCGCCCCAAAATCAATTTGGACAGATAACTATGACTTTATACCGCCAACTCTTGGTAACCATGCTGTTGCTTTTTGCCATGCTGTTCATCACCGCCTATTCGGTGCAGTTCAGCTCTACCCGGAACTACCTGGCGCAGCAGCAGCAGACCACGGTAATCAACACCGTAACCTCATTGGGGCTGGCCCTGACGCCCTATCTCGAGACCAGTGATACCCTGGGAGCCGAGTCGGTGATCAACGCCGTGTTCGATGGGGGTTTTTACCGTCGGGTCCGGCTGGATCTGCTGGCCGCCGACCAGCAGATTATCCGGGAACATACCTCATTGCCCCGGCGGGTGCCGGCCTGGTTTGTCAACCTGGGGTTGTTCGAGGGGGCAAAATACGACGCCGTACTGACCTCAGGCTGGCTGCAACTGGGCCACTTGTATGTTGAAGGTCACCCCGGCCAGGCCTATTACGAACTCTGGCAGGGGATGAGCCGGCTGGCCACCTGGTTCCTGGCCTGTTTTTTGTTGGTGTGGGGGCTGCTGGTATTGGCCCTGCGTTATCTGCTGAAGCCCTTGCACGATATCGAGAAGCAGGCCAGGGAAATTGAACTGCACCATTTCGGCAAGGCCATTCCATTGCCCGCAACCCGTGAGTTGCGGGAAGTGGTGGCAGCCATCAACAATATGGCCGGCAAGCTGGAGCTTCAGTTCAAGGAGCAGGCGGACGAGGCGGAGCGGCTGCGGCAAAGGGCGTTTCTGGATGAAGCCTCGGGGCTGGGTAACAGGTCCTATTTTGTCTCCCAAAGCCAGTCCTGGCTCGGGGAAACCGGCGGTGGCACCGTGATCCTGATATCCGTGGACATGCTGGAGTCGCTTTATCAGGAAGAGGGGTTTGCTGTTCGTGACGAGATGATCAGGGCGGTTGCCGGCAGCTTGCGCCAGCTGTGCCGGCGTTTCGGTGAACATGCCCTGGCCCGGCTCTCCGCCTATGAATTCGCGATGCTGGTTCCGGAAACCGATGGAGAACGGCTGGGAATTCTGGGCGAAGAGATCAATCGCTCTATCGCCGATCTGGTGGTGGATCCGGTCAATGGCCGTGACCTGTCGGTGGTAGGAATGGCGGTGATTCAATCAGGGGACAACGTCAGCCAACTGCTGACCAGGGCCGACAATGCACTGAACAAGGCGCGCATGGAACATACCGGTGCCGTGGTGGTGGAGCATGGCAGGGCTGAAGACGGCCTGGGGCGACTGGCCTGGAAGCAACTGGTGGACGAAGCGCTGGCGGAAGACAGTTTTGAATGCAGTGTCCAGGCGGTGCTGGATTTTGATGGCAAGCCTTACCATGAGGAACTGTTCATTAGCATTCGCAAGGATGGTGTCGTCTATCATGCCGGCCACTTTCTGCCGGTGGTGGAGCAGTTCAAGCTGGGGGAGCGCTTGGATCTTCATATCATAGGCCGGGCCCTGGCGCTGTTGGCGGAGCGTCCGCAGTTAAAATTGGCGGTAAACCTTACCCGGCAGAGTTGTCATCAGGAAAGCTTCTGGACGGCCCTGACCGAGATGCTTGAGCAGTACAAGGAAGCCGGGCGCCGGCTGGCGTTGGAGCTGCCGGAAAGTGCTTTTGCCTCCGGCAAGGACATACTGGTGTCGCCCTTGGCCTCGCTGAAGGTGGCATGGGGCATCGATCACTTTGGCCGGCATTTTGACCTGTTGACCCAGTTGGGGGAACTCAGGCCCCATTATGTCAAGCTCGACCACGGTTATACCAGCCAGGTAGCGGAGCCCGGCTTCGACGATGCGTTCCTGGCGGCGGTTTGTCGTGCGGCCCACAACATGGGAGCGGTGACGATCGCCACCCGGGTGGAAACCGAGCCGCAAGTCCGGTTGCTCAAAACCCTGCATGTGGATGCCTATCAGGGCTTTATCAGCCCGCCTCGCCAGCTTCCCTGATCCTTCTAATTTTTCGTAGATAGCGGCGATTCCCATTGCGGGAATCGCCGATTTTTTGTGTAGGAAGTCAACGGCTTTCAGCCCTAGCCTTAAGGTATAACAGGCGAGAATAGGGAAGAGAGCCATGGAAACCACCCGTATCGAGAAAGCGGTTCAAATTCTGGAACTGGAAGGCCGGGCCTATGTGATAGGCCAGGATGGTACCCTGCAACTGGTGGCACCGGGACAAATCCTGTTGCCGGGAACCCTGCTGGTGACCGACGAGAATACCCGCATCGTCTATGACGACAATCCCGAATTACCGGCGGAAGCGGCCCAGGTTCCCATGGACAACGATACCCTGGCGGAGGTGGATGCCATCCAGGCGGCCATTCTGGCCGGTTTGGATCCGACCGAACTGTTTGAAGCCCCGGCGGCCGGTCCCGCCGCCGGGCCTGTTGCCGCCGGCGTGGCTGGGCTGGGTAGCGGCAACGGCGGTTTCGTGGTGGTGGACAGGGTGGGGGGCTTTGTCCAGCCCGAGGCGGGTTTTCTTACCGCCTTCAATCCGCTGGCCTTCGAAACGGTCGATACCCTGGATCTGCTGCTGCCGGCCGATGAACCCCTGCCGCCCAATTCCATTCCGACCATAGTGATCATTCCCCAGCCGCCCACCGACCCGGAGGGCCAGCCCCAGTTGCCCGGTGTGGACGGCGCCTTTTCCTGGGTGAGCGAAGCCGGCCTGGAAGGGGGCAGCAAGGCCGGCAATGGCCAGCATGCTACCCAGGGCATCATAGCGATCAATACCGGTACCGATGCGCTGGCGGCCCTGGAGGTGCTGGTACAGGACAAGGACGGTATCTGGATCGATGTGACCAATGGCGGCGTGGTGGAAGGACTCTACGGCACCCTGGTGATCAACCCCGACTTTACCTGGACCTATACCCTCAACGGCCCTGTGGATCACCCCAATGAAGGGCAGGTGTTCGACCAGGACGTGCTGAGCGATGTGTTCCAGATTAGGGTGACCGACGACGACGGTGATAGCGCCAGTGCCAGCCTGGATATCTTTATCCTCGACGATGGCCCGCTGGCCGAGGACGACAGTGCCACCCAGGTGGAGGAGAATGCGCCGATCACGGTCGAGGTGTTCGCCAACGACAAGGAGGGGGCGGACGGTGTCGATCTGGCCAGCGGTGTGGCGCTGGTGGAGGGCAGCCTCACCGGCAGTGGCAGCCTGGTGTACAACAATGACGGCACCTTCAGCTATACCCCGGCGGCGGGCGAGGAAGGCGAGGTGAGCTTCCAGTACCGTCTTACCGACGGGGACGGGGACAGCGCCTCGGCGACCGTGACCATCACCCTGCAGGGCGACTCCAAGCCGACGGTATCGGTGCTCTTGGCCGAGGGTGACGATGGCGTGGTGTGGGAATCGGCNCCGCTGGCCGAGGACGACAGTGCCACCCAGGTGGAGGAGAATGCGCCGATCACGGTCGAGGTGTTCGCCAACGACAAGGAGGGGGCGGACGGTGTCGATCTGGCCAGCGGTGTGGCGCTGGTGGAGGGCAGCCTCACCGGCAGTGGCAGCCTGGTGTACAACAATGACGGCACCTTCAGCTATACCCCGGCGGCGGGCGAGGAAGGCGAGGTGAGCTTCCAGTACCGTCTTACCGACGGGGACGGGGACAGCGCCTCGGCGACCGTGACCATCACCCTGCAGGGCGACTCCAAGCCGACGGTATCGGTGCTCTTGGCCGAGGGTGACGATGGCGTGGTGTGGGAATCGGCGCTGCCGGCGGGCAGTGGTGGCGGTGACCTGACCGCCTCCGGTTCGCTGGATATCAAGACCGGCAACGATGCCCTGGACTTTATCGAGGTGCAGGACAAGGACGGTAACTGGATCAAGATCGACGCCGACGGCACCTTGGTGCAGGGGGACTACGGCACCCTGTCGGTCAATACCGACGGCAGCTGGACCTATACCCTGGCGGAGCACACCCTGGACCATGACGGCATCGACCAGACCGGTGGCGCCGACCAGGTGCAGGACCAGTTCCAGGTGCGGGTGACCGACGACGACGGCGACGTCTCGCCGGAGGCGACGCTGACGGTCCAGGTCAACGATGACGGCCCCGTGGCCGAGGACGACAGTGCCAGCCAGGCGAATGAAAACGAGCAGGTCACCATTGACGTGTTCGCCAACGACAAGGCGGGGGCGGACGGCGTCGACCTGGCCAGCGGCGTGGCGCTGGTGGAGGGCAGCCTCACCGGCAGTGGCAGCCTGGTGTACAACAATGACGGCACCTTCAGCTATACCCCGGCGGCGGGCGAGGAAGGCGAGGTGAGCTTCCAGTACCGTCTTACCGACGGGGACGGGGACAGCGCCACGGCGACCGTGACCATCACCCTGCAGGGCGACTCCAAGCCGACGGTATCGGTGCTCTTGGCCGAGGGTGACGATGGCGTGGTGTGGGAATCGGCGCTGCCGGCGGGCAGTGGCGGCGGTGACCTGACCGCCTCCGGTTCGCTGGATATCAAGACCGGCAACGATGCCCTGGACTTTATCGAGGTGCAGGACAAGGACGGTAACTGGATCAAGATCGACGCCGACGGCACCTTGGTGCAGGGGGACTACGGCACCCTGTCGGTCAATACCGACGGCAGTTGGACCTACACCCTCGACACCAATAGCCTCGAGCATGATGACCCGAATGCCATCGGCACCGCCGACCAGGTACAGGACCAGTTCCAGGTGCGGGTGACCGACGACGACGGCGACGTCTCGCCGGAGGCGACGCTGACGGTCCTGATCAACGACGATGGCCCCGTAGCCGAGGACGAGTCACCGCAGTTGGTGGTGGAAGACGACGCCGGGCAGAATCTGGTTGCGGGTAATGTGCTGGATAACGACAGTTTCGGTGCCGATGGCCAGGCAGCGGGCACTTATCTGGTATGGAATGAGGATAACGCCGAGGTGATAGAGGCGTTGTCCCAGTACGGCACCCTGGTGTTGAACGATGACGGCAGCTACCAGTTCACCCTGGACAACAGCCTGGCGGCGGTACAGGCCCTGACGGCGGAGGATGAACTGAGCTTTACCCTGGGGTACACCATCTACGACGGCGATGGCGATCCGGACGGCGCCAGCCTGACCATCCTGATCCAGGGGGCGGATGATGACGCGGAGGTGACCATACTGGCGGGCGAAGACGAACGCACCGTGTACGAGGCCGGACTGGTGTCGGAGCAGGACGAACGGGAGTCGGTGAGCGGCACCGTGCAGATCAGCGCCAGTGACGGCATCGCCAGCGTGACCATCGGCGGCGTGCTATTCACGTTGGCGGCATTGCAGGCCTTCAGCGAGGAAGCACCCGGTGAAGTTGTCACCCAGTACGGCACCCTCTATCTCACCGGCTTCGATGAGAATGGCATCCTGAGTTATACCTATGTGCTGGGCGAGGCGCAGGAGCATGTCAAACCGGGTAATGATGAAACACTGAGTGAAAATGTGGAGATAGAGGTGGCCGGCATCGGTGGCACCCATGCCAGCGGTACGCTGACACTCCATGTGGTGGACGATGTACCGACCCTGTCCGTGATGAACTTGTCCATCGCCAATATTCAGGCGACCTATCAGGGCTTTTATCAGTTTGATGTTGGCGCGGACGTTCATGGTTTTGCCAGTGCCTTTGATGCCAGTGCGCTTGTCTGGCAGGGCATGCCGGATGGCTATAGCTTCACCCTGGATGCCGGCCTTTCAAATGACGAACGGCTTTTTTACAAGGCGGAGTTTTTCGATGGGGAGCAAACCCAGGTCTTTTTCACTATCGCCATCAACAGTGACGGTACTTATGATTTCAATTTGGTTACACCGGAGCCGATAAGGGAAGTTCCTGTAGATAGCCTGCTGGCCGGAGTATCTGGTGGCAGTAATCTTGCCAGTTATACTTTTAACGGAGATTTGTTTGGCGGTTACTTCAGTCTGGTAGCCACAGGACTAAGCGAGAATAATAAAGGTGAGCTTGTTGATAGCACTATCACCATATCTTCTTCCGAACTCGGTGTCGGTGATAATGTGATGCATGGAAACAAGGGGGACAGATTAAGATTAACCCTTAATTTACTGGATAATGAGATCGCTATATCCGTATCTGAACTGAATTTCAAGATAGCCTCAAGCGCCTCGGCGAAGCCTGGGGACGGCATCACTCTTTTTGTCGTATACAAGGATGGTTCTAGTGAGGAGATTAATGGTGTTATCGGTGCCGACTATACCATTAGTTTTGAGATAGATCCTGGCAAAGTGTTGGATTATGCTGACCTATATGCCAGCGATAAGAACCAGTTTAAGATAGAAGGGGTGGCTCTGAAGTACGTAATCAAGGAGTTTCCCGATGATTATCAACTCGATTTTTTACTGACCGGAGCGGATGCGGATCAGGATACGGATGATGCGGAGTTTTCCGTCATGGTCAGTACTACCACCTCCAATGGTTATGAGATTTCCGGTAGTGATGGCGATGATGTGATTTACGGTACCGACGGTAACGATTTTCTTATCGGTGATGCCGGTAACGACATTCTTATCGGCGGTGCCGGCGATGATATCCTGATAGGCGGTTTGGGCAATAACACCCTGACCGGGGGGGACGGGGCGGATATTTTCCGCTTTATCGAGGCCGACGCCGGCTCCGTCAATACCATCACCGACTTTGAAAAGGGGATTGACCAGCTTGATCTGAGCGAACTGCTCAATGGCGAGGAGTCCGGAAACTTGAACGACTACCTGAACTTCAGCCTGGATAACGGCGATACCCTGCTGACCGTCTCGCCTGGTGGTGACGGCGGCAATACCCAGGTTATCCGCTTCGAGAACCAGGACCTGCTGGCGGATTACGGTGTCAACAGCAGCAGCGCACTGATCAACGCCATGCTGGACGATCAGTCGCTGATGGTGGACAAGTCATGACGGCGGGGCTCAGGTAAAGGCGAGGCAACCATGGCCAAGGTGACAACGGCCCTGCTCCAGGGGGTCAGCTACCACTGGAACGGGCAGGACATATTGGTGGACGACGGGGTCAACCTGCCGTGGTCGCTGCCGGGCGGCAGCCTGGAAGAGGTCGAACTCTTCGATGGAGAGGGAGAGCCGCTGGGATCCTTCTCCATCGATTTTGAGGAGCAACGCTGGTCCCTGTGGGGGCAGGGGAGCGCCGGGGAAGTGATCCTGCTGGATGAAAGCGGGGCACGCCTGCAGCCCGTTGCCAGGGCGGGGGAGCTGGACGATATCCTGCTGCAAGAAGGCGTTCCCCTGCCTTCCACCGGGCTGGTTTCCGGCAATGGCCCCGGGGAGCTGGTATTGCCGGATCTCGACGACATCCTGGACGAAGTGATGGATTTGGATGAGACTCTTCCTGCGACTGCCCCTGACACAGCGGGGCTCAGCAGCGAGCTGATCGACGATGTGGTCAACTGGCTGGCGGTGTATCATCATCACGATTGAACCGGTCGGGCCCATCCGGGTCAGATATCAGGTCATTTCCATCATGAGGCAACACCATGCGTATTTTCCCCCTCGGCAGCCTGTCGCTGCTGCCCTTGTTGTTCAGCTCGGCCAGCTTCGCCATCGCCGTGCCCGATGCTCCCCACCTGGTCACCCAGGGCCAATCCGAGATCCGGGTTGAACCCGACATGGCGACCCTGTCGGTCTCGGTGACCGCGCTCAAGCCGGAAAGCCGCGCCGCCAAGGAAGAGGTCGACACCAAGGTCGCCGCCCTGTTCAGCAGCCTGGCTGGGCTGGGCATCAACAAGGAAGATATCGACAGCGGCAATGTCATCACCCGTCCCGATTATCGCTATCCGAAAGACGGGGACGGTCCCGAGCTGAAAGGATACCTGGCCGAGCGGCAGATCACGGTGCGGCTGTACGATCTGGAACAATTGAGCCCGGCGCTCAACAAGATACTGGAGCAGGGCATTCAGAACATTCAGCAGGTCGGTTACGGCCGGCGCGATGCGGACGAAGTGCGCCGGGAGGCCCGCGCGGCGGCGGTGGCCAACGCCCAGGCCCTGGCCGAAGAGCTGGCGGCGGGCTTTGGCCGCAGCCTGGGCGAAGTGTACGCCATCGAATACCAGGCCCAGGGGCCCATCATGCCGCGTCCCTTCGGCATGATGGCGAAGATGGCCTCGGCCGAGAGCCTGGACGCCAGCTATGTGCAGAACGAAATCCAGTTCAACGACTCGGTACAGGTGGTGTTTACCCTCGAATAAAAGGTGGCCGGGGAAAGGGAATATTCCCCGGATGCTCCGTCCGGAGCCGGCCGATTCCCCCGCAGTAAAAGGGTTCAGTGATTAAAAAAAAATTTATAACTTAAAAAAACGTGACCTTGATTACAGAAATTCCCTAAAGCCGATGTTTTTGATACTTTATGGTCCTATAACGCAGTTGTCATAAAGGACCAGGTAATGGCTAACTATTCTTTAGATAAAGAAAAAATTAAAATTTTATTATTGGAAGGCGTGCATCCGGGCACCGTTGATTCCTTTAAAAATGCTGGCTACAGCAATATCGACTATCTGAAGACCTCTCTGGCAGAAGATGAACTCAAGGAACGCATCAAGGACGTTCATTTCGTCGGCATCCGCTCCCGTACCCAACTGACCGACACCGTGCTGGACGCGGCCGACAAGCTGGTGGCCATCGGCTGCTTCTGCATCGGCACCAACCAGGTCGATCTGGCGGCGGCCGAGATCCGCGGTATTCCGGTGTTCAACGCCCCCTTCTCCAACACCCGCAGCGTGGCCGAACTGGTGCTGGGTGAGCTGTTGCTGCTGCTGCGCGGCATCCCCGAGCGCAATGCCCTGGCTCACCGCGGTATCTGGCAGAAAACCGCCACTCATTCCTTCGAGGCGCGTGGCAAGAAGCTCGGCATCATCGGTTACGGTCATATCGGCACCCAGCTCGGCATTATCGCCGAGGGTATCGGCATGCAGGTGTTCTACTACGATATCGAAAACAAGCTGTCGCTCGGCAACGCCACCCAGATTGCCAGCCTGGAAGAGCTGCTCAACATGTCCGACGTGGTGTCCCTGCACGTGCCGGAAACCCCCCAGACCAAGAACATGATTGGCGCCGAAGAGCTGGCGATGATGAAGCCGGGCGCCATCCTGATCAACGCCTCCCGTGGCACCGTGGTGGAGATCGAGGCCCTGGCCGAGGCCCTGCGCAGCAAGCATGTCGCCGGTGCCGCCATCGACGTCTTCCCGGTCGAGCCCAAGTCCAACGATGAAGAATTCATGTCGCCGCTGCGCGAGTTCGACAACGTCATCCTGACTCCCCATGTCGGCGGCTCCACCCAGGAAGCCCAGGAAAACATCGGCTACGAAGTGGCGGGCAAGCTTATCAAGTACTCAGACAACGGCTCCACCCTGTCGGCGGTCAACTTCCCCGAGGTGTCCCTACCCGAGCATTCCGGCACCAGCCGGCTGCTGCACATCCACCATAACAAGCCGGGCATACTGAATCAGATCACCCAGGCTTTCGCCAGCGAAAACATCAATATCGCGGCCCAGTACCTGCAAACCTCGCCGAAAATCGGTTATGTGGTGATCGATGTGGAAACCGCCCAGAGCGAGCAGGCCCTGACCAGGCTCAAGGCCATCGAGGGCACCATCCGCGCCCGTATCCTGCACTAAGAAGCTAGAAGCTAGAAGCTAGAAGCTAAAAGCCCGGGAAACCGGGCTTTTTATTGCTCAAATTGTCGGTTGTTCACCTTGGCCGTTACGGGCTACAGCACTTCCGGCCGGATATCCAGCTCATCCACAAAGCGCTCCACGCTCAGCTCCGCCTGCTTGACCTCGTCGAAGCTGGCGAGGTGGCACACCGCATCCCCCTCGTTGACCAGCGGCATGGTCAGGCAGCCGATGACGATGCCACTGCGCGGTGCCGTGACCTCGCAGGTGTCGGCGCCCAGGGGGGCGCTGATGGTGCCCAGGCACTGGCCCTTGCTGACCCGGTCGCCGAGGCGGGCCTTGAGGTGCAGCAGGCCGTCCTGCTCGGCCCGGATCCAGGTGCTGGATTTGGCGATCATGGGTTTAACCTTGGCCTTGCCGGCCACCGGTTTCAGCATGCCGAGGCCGCGCATCACGTTGAGCACGCCCCGGGTTCCAGCCTTGATGGCGAGCGGATCGAAGCGCAGGGCCTCGCCTGCCTCGTAAAGGATCACGGGGATGCCCCTGCTTTCCGCCACCGCCCGGAGCGAGCCGTCGCGGATGCTGGCGTCCAGCACCACGGGGGCGCCGAAGTCGTCCGCCATCTGGCGGGTGGCGGGGCAGTCCAGCCTGGCCCGGATCTGGGGCAGGTTGGATCTGTGGATGGCCCCGGTGTGCAGATCCACGATGTGGCTGCATTGGCTGACGATCTCGTCCACGAAGAAATGGGCCACCCGCGCGCCGAGCGAGCCTTTCTCCGAGCCGGGAAAGCAGCGGTTCAGATCCCGCCGGTCCGGCAGGTAGCGGGACTTGTGGATAAAGCCGAATACATTGACCACGGGCACCGCCACCAGGGTGCCCTTGAGCCGCGCCGGGTTTACCCGGGCCAGCACCTGGTTGACGATCTCGATGCCGTTCAGCTCGTCGCCGTGGATGGCGGCGCAGATCAAGAGCACCGGGCCGGGCTGCCGGCCATGCACCACCTCCAACGGCACCGTCAGGGGCGACTGGGTATAGAGCTGGGCCAGGGCCAGTTGCAATACCCGGCGGCTGCCGGGCGTTATCTGGGTACCGGCGATAGGAAAGCTCTCCCGCATCAGCCGCGCTCCTGAGACTTGCGTTTCTTGTGGGCGTGTTTTTCGATGTACTGGATCATCAGCTCTGCCACGTCCTTGCCGGTGGCCTGCTCTATGCCCTCCAGCCCGGGGGAGGAATTGACCTCCATTACCAGGGGGCCGCGTTTGGAACGAAGCAGATCCACCCCGGCCACGCTCAGGCCCATGGCCTTGGCCGAGGCGATGGCGGTCTTGCGCTCCTCCGGACTGATGCGCACCAGGGTGGCTTCACCGCCCCGGTGCAGGTTGGAGCGGAACTCGCCCTCCCTGGCCTGGCGCTTCATGGCGGCAATGACCCTGTCGCCCAGCACGAAGCAGCGGAGATCGGCGCCGTTCGCCTCTTCGATGAATTCCTGCACCATGATGTTGGCTTTGAGTCCCATAAAGGCCTCCAGCACGCTCTCCGCCGCCTTGCGGGTTTCCGCCAGCACCACTCCTATGCCCTGGGTGCCCTCGAGCAGCTTGATCACCAGAGGCGCGCCGCCCACCATGTCGATCAGATCCGGCACATCGCCGGGCTTGCAGGCGAAGCCGGTGATGGGCATGCCGACGCCCTGGCCGGACAGCAGCTGCAGCGAGCGCAGCTTGTCCCGGGAGCGGCTGATGGCGGCGGAGTGGTTCAGGGAATAACAGCCCATCATCTCGAACTGGCGCAGCACCGCGGTGCCGTAGAAGGTGATGGAGGCGCCGATGCGCGGGATCACGGCGTCGAAATGCTCCAGCTCCCGGCCCTGGTAATGGATGGAGGGCTTGTTGTCGTTGATGTTCATGTAACACTTGAGGGCATCGATGATGGTGACCTTGTGTCCCCGCACCTCGGCCGCCTCCCGCAGGCGGCGGGTGGAGTACAGGGACGCGTTACGCGAAAGAATGGCAATGTTCATGGGTTTCATCAGGCTTGGCACGGCTCTCTGTTTCTCGATCCGGGGGAGCATAAAATCAGGCCCACTATCTACGCTATCCGGGGGGCCGGCGCCAACAAGAAAAAGCGGGGTTGGGGTCAAAAATATTCGTTTTGCGGTCAAAGCGCCACTATTGTCGATTTATCCGGCAACGGCCGGGCGGCGTCCGGTTTCGGCCGGCACCTTTATTTGTGGCGCCCGCTGTGCCTAAATAATAATCCCATGTGAGCGGGCGGCAGCATACTGGCCGGCTGCCCGGCAGCCAACCGAGCGAGGAGGAGCCATGTCTTCCATTTCGAAGCTATCCACACTGAAACTGGGCGAACAGTCCTGTCTCTACTACAGCCTGGAGCAGGCGCCGGGCGGCAAGGCCCTGGCCCGCCTGCCCAAGTCCCTCAAGGTGCTCGCCGAGAACCTGCTGCGCCACCAGGGACAGGACGGCGTCGGCCCGGACGATATCGCCGCCATGGCCGACTGGCTGAACGGCGGTACCAGCGAGCGGGAGATCGCCTTTCGTCCGGTGCGGGTGCTGATGCAGGACTTTACCGGGGTGCCGGCGGTGGTGGATCTGGCCGCCATGCGCCAAGCCGTGCAACGCCTGGGCGGCGAGGTGGAAAAGGTCAACCCGCTGACGGCGGTGGATCTGGTCATCGACCATTCGGTGATGGTGGACGCCTTCGCCGACGACAAGTCCTTCGCCACCAACGTGGACCTGGAAATGGCCCGCAACGGCGAGCGCTACGCCTTCCTGCGCTGGGGTCAGCAGACCTTCGACAACTTCCGGGTGGTGCCGCCCGGCACCGGCATCTGCCACCAGGTCAACCTGGAATACCTGGGCCGGACCGTGTGGCGCCTGCCCGGCGAGGGCGACACCGTCGTCTGCCCCGACACCCTGGTGGGCACCGATTCCCACACCACCATGATCAACGCCCTGGGCGTGCTCGGCTGGGGCGTGGGCGGCATAGAGGCGGAGGCGGCGATGCTGGGCCAGCCGGTGTCCATGCTGATCCCCGAGGTGGTGGGCTTTAAACTGAGCGGCAAGTTGCGCGAGGGCATCACCGCCACCGATCTGGTGCTCACCGTCACCGAGATGCTGCGCAAGAAGGGGGTGGTGGGCAAGTTCGTGGAATTCTACGGCGACGGCCTGGCGAGCCTGCCCCTGGCGGACAGGGCCACCATCGCCAACATGGCGCCGGAATACGGCGCCACCTGCGGTTTCTTCCCGGTGGACGAGGAAACCCTGCGCTACCTGCGGCTGACCGGTCGCGACGAGGAGCAGCTCGCACTGGTGGAAGCCTATTGCAAGGCCCAGGGCCTGTGGCGCCACCCCGGCGACGAGCCGGTGTTCACCGACACCCTGAGCCTGGACATGGGTCAGGTGGAGGCCTGCCTGGCCGGGCCCAAGCGGCCCCAGGACAGGGTACCGCTGTCGCGGGTAGCGGAAGCCTTTGCGCTTGGCAACCAGATCAAGGTGGAAGCGGCCCAGCAGAGCCGACTGGAAAATGAAGGCGGCCAGACGGCGGTGGGTGCCAATCAGCCATCTGCCGGCACCGAATTTTCCCTAGATGGCCAAAACCATCGGCTGCAGGAGGGCGCCGTGGTCATTGCCGCCATTACCTCCTGCACCAATACCTCCAACCCCAGCGTGCTGATGGCCGCCGGCCTGCTGGCCAAGGCGGCGGCGGAGAAGGGCCTGACCCGGGCGCCCTGGGTCAAGAGTTCCCTGGCACCGGGCTCCAAGGTGGTGACCGACTACCTGAAGAAGGCCGGGCTGATGCCCTGGCTGGAGCGTCTGGGCTTCTACCTGGTGGGCTATGGCTGCACTACCTGCATCGGCAACTCGGGCCCCCTGCCCGAGCCCATCGAGCAGGCCATCCGGCAGGACGACATCACGGTCGCCTCCGTGTTGTCGGGCAACCGCAACTTCGAAGGTCGCATCCATCCCCTGGTCAAGGCCAACTGGCTGGCCTCGCCGCCGCTGGTGGTGGCCTACGCCCTGGCCGGCAACATCAAGGTGGATCTGACCCGGGATCCGCTCGGTACCGGCAAGGACGGAAAACCGGTCTACCTCAAGGATATCTGGCCCAGCCAGCAGGCCATCACCAAGGCGGTGGAGCAGGTGAACAGCGAGATGTTCCGCAAGGAATATGCCGAGGTGTTCGAGGGCGATGAGCGCTGGCGGGCCATCGCGGTCACCGGCGGTAGCACCTTCGACTGGCAGCCGGATTCCAGCTATATCCGCCATCCGCCTTTTTTCGAGACCATGGGCAAGGAGCCCGAGCCGGTGGCGGACATCAAGGATGCCCGGCTGCTGGCCATACTGGGAGATTCGGTGACCACGGACCATATTTCCCCGGCCGGCAACATCAAGGCCGACAGCCCGGCGGGACGCTACCTGCGGTCCCTGGGCGTCGAGCCGCGTGATTTCAACTCCTACGGCTCGCGGCGCGGCAACCACGAGGTGATGATGCGCGGCACCTTTGCCAATATCCGCATCCGCAACCTGATGCTGGACGGGGTGGAAGGGGGCGAGACCCGCCATTATCCCAGCGGTGAGCAACTGGCCATCTATGACGCGGCCATGCGCTACCAGGAGGAGGGCGTGCCCCTGGTGGTGGTGGCCGGCAAGGAGTACGGCACCGGCTCCAGCCGCGACTGGGCCGCCAAGGGCACCCGCCTGCTGGGCGTACGCGCGGTGATCGCCGAATCCTTCGAGCGCATCCACCGCTCCAACCTGATCGGCATGGGGGTGGTGCCGCTGGAATTCACCGGTGGCGACAGTGCCGCCGGCCTGGGGCTAAAAGGAGACGAGCGGCTCGGCATCCGCGGCCTGAACGAGCTGACACCCGGCAAGACGCTGACGGTGGAGATAACGGACGCCGACGGCAAGGAGCGGGAGATCCAGGTGCGCTGCCGTATCGACACCGGGGAGGAACTCACCTACTACCGCCACGGCGGCATACTGCACTATGTGATCCGCAGAATGCTCTGAAGCCGGAAGCTTGAGGCTGGAAGCTGGAAGCAAACCGAGGGGGGCAGACTCGGCTTCCAGCCTGGCTTTTAGTCACAAGTTTTTGTTGACTTTAGATCAGCAAAACATCGGCCAAAGCGCACAGCTCCTCCGGCACGCCGTAAACCCATCCCTGGGGGCTCCGCCGCGCCCTCCCTGGCGCGGAGGGCCGGCGAAGCTGCGCCCTTTGTCCTCTCTGTCGCCCCGATGCCACCTGCTGGCACCATCTTCAGACGGCGTCGGGGCTTGAAAGAGGCAACAGGGATGGCCTCCGCCGACCGTCACATGCCAGGGATGGCATGTGCGAGCCTACATGGATGTACTTGCGGCGTGTCGGCGGAGGTAGCCCTGCTGCCTCTTCTCTGCGCTGAATCAGACAGTCGGACTTGTGACTAAGAGTCAGGCTTCCAGCTTCCAGCTTACGTCTTCCAGCTGTTTTTTAACCCAGGGTGGCGAGGATCACCTGGTCGGGGGCGAAGCAGGCGAAGGCGCGGCTGCCCGGGGCGGGCAGGGGTTCCTGCGCCGGGCGCAGGGCGTGGATCTCATGGCCCTGATCCAGTCGCAGGGTAATTTCGTTGAACTGCTCGCCGCTGGCCACCTCGACGATGGCGCCGGCCAGGCGGTTGCGGGTGTCGTCGGCTGGCGCCGTTTCAACGGCGACCCAGGGCGCCTTGATCAGCGCCAGCACCTCCTTGCCCGGCGCCAGTCCCAGCCGCCGGCAGCTTTGTTCGGTGATGTCCGCGTAAAGCAGGGCGCCGCCGTCCAGCCGCAGCCGGACCTTGCGGCTGAGATCGCTCGGATCCATTCCTTCCACCCGGGCGAAGAACTGATTGCGGGCGCTGGTCTGCAGGCCGAAGCGCGCCACCACCGCCAGCAGGCTGTCGAGGGAGGCGGCCTCGTCCTGCAGGGCGTCCACCGCCATCCGCTCTATCCGGGCCAGCAGGCTGTAGACTTTCAGCAGCCGCTCGCCATAGGGGGTGAGGCGGGCGCCGCCGCCGCCCTTGCCGCCGGCCTCGCTCTCCACCACCGGCTGTCCGGCCAGCTCGTTCATCTCGCGCACCGCGTCCCAGGCCGACTTGTAGCTGATGCCGGCGGCCTTGGCGCCCTGGCTGATGGAGCCCTGTGCGCGAATGCATTCCAGCAGGCGGATGCGCTTGGGGTTGACGAACAGCCGACCCTCGCGGTGCAGGCTGAGCAGGAGTTCCAGATCCATATTCATCTACCGAGTGAAAAGGGCATTGTCCCCGGAAAGCCGGGCGGCCTCAACTGCCCGGCGCCTTATTCCAGCAGGGCCATGGACTTGATCAGGGCCTGGGCCGACATGCCCGGGGCCAGGGCCAGCTCGGCCACGGACCAGGCGGTCAGCTCCGCCAGCAGGGGCTGGCCGTCGGCCAGCCGGCAGATCACCAGTTGGTGACCTTCCACCACCGGGCCGATTTGTGTGATGTGCACCGGCAGGCGGTTGCGGATGCTGAGGCGCCCCGGCGCCTCCAGGGCCAGGCTGACATCCCGGGCCAGGATGCGCAGGCGCCGGCTGGTGGCGGGCGGGGTGCCCCGGGCGCCGGCCCAGAGGGTGGCGGCCGCCGTGTGGAAGGGATAAAGGCCGTGCCGGTCACGCTCGCCCAGCCGGCCTTCCAGCACGGAAACCGGCCCTTCCTCGTCGAACAGGGGGGAATCGGGGCGCACCAGGGCTTCCCGCAGGGGGGAAATGGCGTCGACCCGTCCCCGGCTCATAAACAGCACCCGATCCGCCAGCCGCTCCACCTCCTCCGGGGCATGGGTCACCATCAGTATGGGCACGCCGGCCTCCCGGGCCAGGCGGGAGAGGAAGGGCATGATCTCCCGCTTGGTCTGGGTATCCAGGGCCGACAGGGGTTCGTCCAGCAGCAGCAGCCGGGGGCTGGCGAGCAGGGCCCGGCCCAGGGACACCCGTTGGCGCTGGCCGCCGGAAAGCCGATCGATGGTGCGCTCGAGCAGCGCCTCTATGCCCAGCATGGCCGTCACCTCGGCCAGGCTCAGGCGCCGCTCCGCCACCGGGGTGCGACGCAGGCCGTACTCCAGGTTGCCTCGCACCGACAGGTGGGGCAGCAAACTGTGCTCCTGGAACACCAGGCCGATGCGCCGCCGGTGCAGGGGCAGAAAGTGGCGGCCCTGCTGCCAGCGCTGGTCGCCGAAACGGACCTCGGCCTCCGGCACTTTGTCCAGGCCGGCAATCAGGCGCAGCAGCGTGGTCTTGCCGCAGCCGGAGCGGCCGAACAGGGCGGTGACTCCGTCCAGTGGCAGGGAAAAATCCACATCCAGCTCGAAATCCTGGCGTTGCAACCGGGCTTTGACAACAAGGCTCATAGGCGGACGCTCTCGAAACGGCGGCTGACGGCATAGACTACGAACAGCACCAGGAAGGCGAACACCAGCAGCAGCAGCGACAGGCTGTGGGCCGCGTCGTAGTTCATGGCTTCGGCGTGATCGTAGATGGTGGTGGACAGTACCTTGGTCTGGCCGGGGATGCTGCCGCCCAGCATCAGGATCACCCCGAACTCGCCCAGGGTATGGGCGAAACTGAGGGTGGCGGCGATCACGAAGCCGCCCCGGCTGAGCGGCAACAGCACGGTAAAAAAGCGATCCAGGGGGCCGGCGCCGAGGGAGGCGGCCACCTCCAGCGGGCGCCGGCCCAGGGCGGTAAAGGCCTCCTGCAGGGGTTGCACCGCGAAGGGCAGGGAATAGATCACCGAACCTATCAGTATGCCCTCGAAGGTGAAGGCCAGATGATTGAGCCCCAGGGACTCCAGGGTGCCGCCGACCCAGCCGCGGGGGCCCAGGGTGATCAGCAGGTAGAAGCCGAGCACCGTCGGCGGCAGCACCAGGGGCAGGGCCACCAGTGCCTGTACCGCGATGCGCAGGGGGGAGCGAGGGCCGGCCAGCCACCAGGCCAGGGGGGTGGCGATGACCAGCAGGATCAGGGTGCTGTACAGGCAGAGTTTGAGGGTGACCTGGATGGCGACCCAGTCGCTGGGACTCAGGCTGAGCATAACAACTTATCCTTTCGCGTCTTCCATGAAAGAGCCCCGGCCTCGCGAGGTGGCGGGGACGGGCTCAACGGGGCCGGCGGGTTAGCCGAGCCCGGAGATGTTAGCGCTGTTGATCGGGCAGCAGAAAGCCGTATTTTTCCATGATGGCGTGGGCCGGTGCTGTTGCCATGTAGCGGGCGAAGCCCCTGGCCGCCTCGTTGTGCTCGGCCCTCTTGGTCACCACATAGCCCTGGGTCAGGGGCTGGTGCAACTGGTCGTCGATCAGGTAATGGCCGTGGCTCGCCAGATCCGGGAAAAGCGCCAGGGAGAGGGCGATGATGCCCACATCGGCCGCCTCCGACGCCACCATCTGGGCGGTGTGGGCGATATTCTCCCCGAACACCAATTTGTTTTGCACCTGCTCCCAGACGCCTACCGCGGTCATCGCTTCCTGGGCACGGGCGCCGTAGGGGGCATGGGCCGGCTGGGCGATGGCGATGCGCTTGATGTCGTCCCGGGTCAGGTCCGCCAGGGTAAGCCGGCTGGCGTCCTGGGTCTTGCTCCACAGCACGATGCGGCCGATGGCGTAGACTTCCGGCTCGGTGGCGGTCAGGCCTTCCTCCTTGAGTTTTTCGGGAAAGGCGATGTCGGCGGAAAAGAACACATCATAGGGGGCGCCGTTGATGATCTGGGTGGTCATCTTGCCGGAGGAGCCGTAGATCACCTCCACCTGCTGGTCCGGGTGCTCGGCCTTGTACCCCTCGAGGATGTCGTCCAGGGCGTAGCGCAGATCCGAGGCGGCGGCGATGGTGAACTTTTCCGCCTGGGCGGTGAAGGAAAGCCCCAGGGCCAGCAGCAGACCGAGTATCCATGTCATCGGGTGTTGACTCCATCCAAGGTAACAGGGAGGGTGATATTTCGCTGTATAAAAAAATAATAGCGATTGGCGTAATGTAGTGGGTTATATAACCCTTGGCAAGATCTGTTTTTATTTGAAAATAATTAGGGGGGTATAACGGGAGGAGAAGGGCCAGACAGAACGCCTGGCCCGGGCGGGATCAGGCGCCCTTGCGCACCACGCCCTCGGGGGTGCCGATCAGCAGCACATCGGCGCCACGTTCGGCGAAGAGGCCGTTGGTGACCACGCCGACGATGGCGTTGATGCGGGTCTCCAGGCCCTTGGGATCGGTGATCTTGAGACCGTGCACATCCAGGATCTGGTTGCCGTTGTCGGTAACCACCCCTTCCCGGTAGACGGGGCGGCCGCCGAGCTTGGCCAGTTCCCGGGCCACGTACTCCCGCGCCATGGGGATCACTTCCACCGGCAGCGGGAAGGCGCCCAGCACCTCGACGGTTTTGCTGCCGTCGACGATGCACACGAACTTGTCGGCCACGGCGGCCACGATCTTCTCCCGGGTCAGGGCCGCGCCGCCGCCCTTGATCATCGCCATGGAGCCGTCGATTTCATCGGCGCCGTCCACATAGACCGCCAGCTCGCCGACCTCGTTGAGATCGAAGACTTCGATGCCCAGTTGCTGCAGCCGGGCGGTGGAGGCCTCGGAGCTGGACACGGCGCCCTTGATCTGGTCCTTGATGGAGCCGAGGGCGTCGATAAAGTGGTTGACGGTGGAGCCGGTGCCCACGCCCACTAGGGTGCCCGGGGTCACGTACTCCAGCGCCGCCCAGCCGGCGGCCTTTTTCATTTCGTCTTGTGTCATGGCTGTGCTGTCTCCTGCAAAAGTGCCGCGCATTATAGCAAAGGCGGCCCTGCTTGCATGCGGCTTTTACCAGCGCCAGTGCCGGTTGGGCGTGAGCAGCTCGGGCAGGGGCACGTCCCAGTGGTCGGTGGGAATAGCGGCCAGTTGCTGGCAGTCGTGGGCCAGGCCCACCGGGCGCGGACCCTGACCCCGGTGCCAGCCGGACAGGGTCCTGTCGTAGAAGCCGCCGCCCATGCCCATGCGGTTGCCGGCGGCGTCGAAGGCCACCAGGGGGGTGTAGATAAGCTCCAGCTCCGCCTTGGGCAGCAGCAGGCGTACATCGAGCCGGGGCTCGGGAATGCCGAAGCGGTTGGCGATGAGCGCCGTGTCCGGATCGTAGCGCAGAAAGAGCAGGTGGCCCGGGCTGAAGTGGTGCAGTACCGGCAGGTAGACCTGGGCGCCCCGGGACCAGTACCAGTCGATCAGCGGCTGGGGGTCGAGTTCGCCGTCGTTGGCCAGGTACAGTGCCACCCGCCGGGCCGAGGCCAGGTGAGGGGTGTCGGCCACCCGCTCTGCGATGGTGCGGGCCGCGGCGTCCTGTTCGGCCTCGGTCAGCCGGCGGCGGGCCTGGCGTATCTGCTGCCTGATCTGGTGTCTGTCAGTCATGGCGGGTTCCGGTAAAAAAGAGACTAACGGCAGCTTATCGCAGTCTTCGCCGGCAATGCAAAGCGGCCGTCAGCGATGCCAGGGGCTGTTTTTCAGGCGCAGGTACAGTTCTTCCACCTGGGTGCGGGCCCAGGGGGTGCGGCGCAGGAACTTGAGGCTGGACTTGATGCTGGGATCCTGCTTGAAGCAGTTGATATTGACCCGACGGGCCAGCTCTTCCCAGCCGTAGCGTTCGACCAGCTCGGTCAGCAGGGCTTCCAGGGTGATGCCGTGCAGGGGATTATTGGGTTGCTCTGCCATCGATGGGCGCCTGTTATGGGGTGAAAACAGCGCCGATTGTAGCAGGGTGGCGCAGCTCGGCAACCCGCATGTCGGCAACCCGCACGTCGGCAGTGTCCGATTTCCATTTGGCCTTCAGCATGATCCAGAACAAGTCTGTTTTTGCCAAAGGCGGCTACCCTCAAAGAGGTGTTAATGGACTGTAACGGACTCGCCAGAGTCATGGAAAAAGGAGTTCAAGATGCTGCTGCAACGAATGCCGGTGGTGGTGGCCTGCTTCCTGGCGGGGCTGGCCGTGGCCTGGGTCAGCCAGGGCAAGGGGGTGGTGAAAGCGGATCCCGGACGCAATATCTGGATACCGGACAAGCTGACCATGCCGCTTCGGGTCCAGGTGGCCTACAACGACGAGCGGATATTCTTCCGTTATCGCTGGCCGGCGGACCGGCCCCATGTCTACCACGACATGCTGCGCTACCAGGACGGGCTCTGGGTGCGCCATGGGGCCTCCCGGGTGGGCCCGGATCCCGACGGTACCTATGAAGACAGGGTCACCATGCTGGTGGATGACGGCCGGGTACCGGAATTCGGGCGCTATGGCGGCTACATTACCGTGGGCGCCGGCATGCGTTTTTTTACCGACCAGGCCGACAAGGACGAGGTGGCCGCCCATCCCCACCTGGGCCGGAAGCTCGGCACCAACGAGGTGCAGAAACACCTGCCGGAGACCCGCCATGACCCGGCCGACTGGCGCAGCCTGAAGCCGGAGCCGGAACTGGCGGCGCAGCGGGCCGCCGGCTACTTCCTCGATCTCTGGCACTGGCGGGCCGGCCGCTCCAATGCGGTGGGCATGTCCGATGACCAGCTGGTGGCCGAGCACCGGCTCAGCGATGCCGGTCGGGGAGCCTTCACCGACAACTGGGATCCGCAGCACCAGCAGCCCCTGTTCATGTTCGACCGCGACAAGGCGGGCATCGACGCCCTGCGCTGGCAGCAGGTCCAGGCGGAGGCGGTCGACTTCGACGGCATCTATTACCTGTCCGACGCCCTGGCCAAGCCCTTCGACCCCGACCATCCCTGGCAGCAGGACGATGTGATACCGCGCCGCCTGCTGCGGGAGGGGCAGGGCTCCCGGGGCGACATTACCGTGCAGGGCCAGGGGCGCTGGCAGGCGGGCTGGTGGGATGTCACCCTGACGCGGGCGCTGGATACCGGCAACCCGCTGGACGACAAGGCCTTTCATCCCCAGGGGCGCTACGATCTGGCGTTTGCGGTGCACCGGGACGCCACCGGCAGCCGCTGGCACTATGTCTCGCACCCCCACACCCTGGGGCGGGGACGGGAGGCCGACCTGTCCGCCCGCTATTTCAGCGGCGACCGGCCCGACTGGCCGGAGGAGGGCTGGACCGACATCACTCTCTTTTATCCTGGTCAGGTCAACTGGCCCCTGCTGATCAGCCGGGCCCACGCCGGGGCTCCCGACATCGCGGCGGGAGCCCCGGTGCGCCCCCGGCACAGCGAGCGACAGCTGGCCATCTACGGGGTGGAGATGGAATTCAATGACGAAATCATCCGCCAGTGGCGGCTGACCCTGATCGCAGGCCTGGTACTGATGCTGGGGCTCTGGCTCGGCCTGCGCCGGCACTTCGGCACCTTCAAGGGAGAGAAAGCATGACAGGCATGCATCATATGCTGGTTCATTTTCCGCTGGCGCTCTGGGCCCTGGCCGCCCTGATGCTGCTGCTGGGGGTAGGGGTACGGGGAGCCGCGGGTCGGCTCTGCCGTTGCGGGGTGCTGGCGGTGCTGGCCCTGGCCTGGCTGGGAGCCCTGGCGGGGATAGCGAGCGGCCTGCTGGTATGGCCGATGGAGGCCAGCCTCAACAGTCCGCTGACGCGCAACCACCTGCTGATGGCACTCTGGGCCACCGCCTTGTGGACGGGGATCACCCTGCTGGTCTGGCGGGGCGGCGAGCAGGCCTTCAGCGGCGGGCGAGGCGCCGTGCTGGTGGTGCTGGCGCTGGTCGGCAGCGGCCTGTTCGCCATCACCGGCACCCTGGGCGGGCACCTGGCCGGGGCGCCGACGGCCATGTCCCACCTGCTGGAGCGACTGGGCTGGAACCTCTACGGTACCTTCTACCTGCCTTACTGGGCCCTGTTGCTGCTGCTGGCGCTCGGAGGGCTTTGCCTGATCGGCGGCCTGGGCAACAAGCGGAGGTAATAAGGGACAACCACGGGCGGGGCCGGGCATTTGTTTCGGTGCCGCCTGAAATAGGGAGGATTCGGTTGGAGAAGGGTCCCCGGAGTGCCGTTGCAGGTGTTAGTCCTTGAACCCTATGGTTCAAGGCGGAAACCCGGTATCTGCCGCAGGCGTCTCGGTCGGGCCGAGCTTGCTCAATAGCAAATAACGCGACTTTCCTTTGCTGTCGATATCGGCTCAGGGACGCCACCCACTGACGGACACCCCAGGGAAAACAAACTGATTGTAACGCTTAACCGACTTTGCTGGCCAGCGCTTCCTCGATGGTATGCTGCAGCATCTTGATGCGCTTATCCATGGCATCAGCGTACTGATTGTTCTTGTCCTTTTCAAGCTCGAGCTCGTGGCAGACATTGAGCGCCAGCATGATGGCGATTTGCTCGTTGGAAGCCGACTTGCCGCCCTGCTTGAAATTGCGGATCCGCTCGTTGAGCATGTTGGCCGCCCTATGCAATGCCGCTTCCTGTCCGACGGGGCAGGCCACCTTGTACGGGCGCCCGAGTATAACGATGTCGATTGCCGCTGTGGTCATGTGGTCCTCAGGTGGCGTGCAATGGGCAATAAAATTGTGGCGACTATATAGTGGCGTTCCAGAAGTTTCAAGGGGTTGCTGGCCTGGACCGGGCCACAGTGCTAGGATCCGCAGTAATATGTGCCACCTTTTCGCCAATCGAGTAAATGATGAACGACAACGCCCGTCTCGACTATGACGCCTTCACCTCCCTGCTGGAAGAACACAACATGGTGGCCACCGCCGCCGAGGTGCACGGCGTTATCTGCGGCCTGATCTGCGGCGGCATGGCCAAGGACGACGCCCGCTGGCAGCAGCATTTCAACGATTTGCTGAATGACGGTTTCGGCCTGCCGGCCGAGTTGAAGAAGGCGGTCAACCTGCTGTTCTACCGGGTGTACGAGGATCTGCTGAGCCAGCACCGGCTGGAGCTGCTGATGCCGGACGACGACCAGCCCCTCGACGAGCGGCTGGATGCCATGATGGAATGGGCCGGCGCCTTCCTGGCCGGTTTCGGGGTGGTGCAGCAGGAGCTGAACAAGGCCTCGCCCGAGCTGCAGGAGATGATCCAGGACATCAGCAACATCACCCAGGTCTCCGGCGAATTCGAGCAGGAAGACGAAGAGAGCGAAGCGGCCTACACCGTGCTCTACGAGCACCTGAAACTGGGCGCCACCCTGGCCTTCGAGGAATTCGGCAAGGGTCAGCCCGCGCCCCGGCGTCCCACCCTGCACTGATCCCTGTTACCGCAACCGCCTATGACCCATTTTGACGTGGTAATCAACGGCGCCGGCATGGCCGGCGCCGTCCTGGCCCTGGGGCTGGCCGCCCTGCGCCGGCCCGACGGCTCCTCCCTGTCCATCGCCGTGATCGAAGCGGCGCCGCCCGACTTCGATGCCCATCCCGGTTTCGATGCCCGCAGCATCGCCCTGGCCTGGCACAGCCGTGAGCTGCTGGAACAGCTGGGACTCTGGGCGCGGCTGGCTCCCCTGGCCACGCCCATCACCCATATCCAGGTATCCGACCGGGGCCATTTCGGCCGGGTGGAGATGACGGCGTCCGAATACCGGGTGCCGGCCCTGGGCTATGTGGTGGAACTGACCCCGGTGGGGCAGGGGCTCTACCGGCAGATGGCCGAGCGACCCAATATCCGGCTGCTGTGCCCGGCCAGGATCAAGGAATTTGTCCAGCAGCCCGATAACATAGCGCTGACCCTGGACGACGGCGCCGCCTTCAGCGCCGCCCTGCTGGTGGCGGCCGACGGCAACCGCTCCCTGGTGCGCCGGCAACTGCGGCTGCCCTGCCGCCAGCTGGACTACGGCCAGTGCGCGGTGATCGCCAACGTGGAAAGCGCCGAGCCCCACCGGGGGCGGGCCTTCGAACGCTTCACCCCCGAGGGGCCCATCGCCCTGCTGCCCATGAGCCAGGGGCGCAGTTCTTTGGTGTGGTGCGCCAGTCACGAACGGGCGAAAGCACTGATGGCGCTGGATGATGCGGCCTTTCTCGCCGCCCTGCAGCGGGAGTTCGGCTACCGCCTGGGCCGCCTGGTGCGCACCGGCGAGCGCCACCGCTACCCCCTGGTGCTGGACGAGGTGGAGCGGCCCTGGCACCACCGGCTGGTGCTGGTGGGCAATGCCGCCCACCTGCTGCACCCCATCGCCGGCCAGGGGTTCAACCTGGGGCTGCGCGACGTGGCCGCCCTGGTGGCGGCCCTGCGACAAGCCCTGGCCGACGGGCGGGATATCGGCAGCCATGGCGTGTTGTCGGGCTACGGCCGGGCGCGGCAGCTGGATCAGGCCGCCATCGTCGGCCTGACCACGGCCCTGGCGCTGCTGTTCTCAAGCGATCACCCGGCCCTGGCGGCCGGGCGCAACCTGGGGCTGACGGCCATGGCGGCCTGCCCTTCCTTCAAGAGTCAACTGGCCTGGCGGGCCATGGGCAAGAGGTAAGCAATGCAAGCGGCGGACATCATCCTTATCGGTGGCGGCATGGTCGGACTGACCCTGGCGCTGGCCCTGGAGCACAGCGGGCTCAGGGTGGCGGTGATCGAGGGGCAGCAGGAGGAGGGCGAACTGCCCGCCATTCCCGACAACAGGGTCAGCGCCATCAACCTGGCTTCCCAGACCCTGCTGGAGCGGCTCGGCGCCTGGCCGGGCGACAGCGGCCGGCTCGGTCCCTATACCGAGATGGAGGTGTGGGAGGCGGACAGCTTCGCCCGCATCGGTTTCTCTTCCGCCCTGCTGCACCAGCCCCACCTCGGCCATATCGTGGAAAACCGGCTGTTGCAGCAGTCCCTGCTGGCCCGGGCCCGGCAATGCCCCCATATCAGCCTGCACCTGCCGGCCCGGGCGGCGTCGCTGTCGGTGAGCGAGCAGGGGGCCTTCGTGCTGCTCGACAACGGCACCCCCCTCACCGGCCGCCTGCTGGTGGGGGCCGACGGCGCCCGCTCCTGGCTGCGTGGCCAGTTGCAGCCGGGCATGACCGAGTGGGACTACGATCACAGCGCCCTGGTGGCGACCGTGGCCACGGCCGAGCCCCATGGCCGCACCGCCCGGCAGATCTTTCGCGGCGACGACATCCTGGCCTTCCTGCCGCTGGCGGACGCGCATCAGTGCTCCATCGTCTGGTCCTGTGCTCCGGAGCGGGCCGAGGCCCTGGCGGCCCTGCCCGAGGCCGAGTTCAACAAGCAGCTGTCCCACGCCTTCGATCTGCGCCTGGGCCTGTGCACCGTGCTGGGGCCGCGCATGGCGATCCCCTTGCGGGCCCGTTTCAGCCAGCAGTTTTGCGGCCCGCGCTGGGCGCTGATCGGCGACGCCGCCCACACCATACACCCGCTGGCGGGGCAGGGGGTCAACCTGGGGCTGCAGGACGCCGCCGCCCTGGCCGAGACCCTGACCCGCCTGCACGGTCAGGGGAGGGACATCGGCGCCCTGGCGGGGCTGAGATCCTTCGAGCGCTGGCGCAAGGCGGAAGCGGCCACCCTGCTGGCGGCGATGGAAGGCCTCAAGCGGCTGTTCGGCGCCAGCCACCCCCTGGTACAGGGGCTGAGGGGCCTGGGACTGGGCCTGACCGACCGGCTGACGCCGTTCAAACGGCGGCTGGCGGCCCAGGCACTCGGCATTGACGGCCTGCAGCCCGCGCTTTCCAGCCTTGAGAAAAACTAATCCGATTGATTTTTGTGATTAGTTTTTCTGGGGCTTATTTTTGATGCCCTTTGGTCAAAGCATTTGTGCTTATGCTTACTGGAAGGGTTTTGCATAATTTTAATATTGATTTTTTGTTAATAATTGAAATTTAATTCTTAGTTAAACGCTTTCTTTCGTTAAAACAGCTACCCTGTCCCCGCTTACTTTTTGGCTACAAAAATAAAACGATAAGTTTTTTTTGAGTGTGGTTCGGTTCTATCCCGGGCCGGCTTGAGTATAATCGGGGGGCAATACCGGATTATCGCTCACAGGCCAGGCCTCAAACAAAAGGAAGCGCCATGACTCAGCAAACAGTTCTGCACCCCCAGCACCTGGAAGCCGGTGCCAAGATGGTGGATTTTCACGGTTGGGACATGCCCATCAACTACGGCTCCCAGCTGGAAGAACACCACGCGGTGCGCCAGGACGCCGGCATGTTCGACGTCTCCCACATGACCATAGTGGACGTCAAGGGCAGCCAGGCCAAGGCCTTCCTGCAGAAGCTGCTGGCCAACGACGTGGGCCGCCTGACCCAGCCCGGCAAGGCCGTGTACAGCGGCATGCTCAACGAGCAGGGCGGCGTCATCGATGATCTGATCACCTATTACTTCGCCGACGACGACTACCGCATGATCGTCAACTCCGCCACCCGCGAGAAAGACCTGGCCTGGATGACCACACAGGCGACGGGCTTCGACGTGACCCTTACCGAGCGGCCCGAGCTGGCCATGATCGCGGTGCAGGGCCCCAACGCCAAGGCCAAGGCGGCCACCGTGTTCAGCGCCGGGCAGAACGCCGCCGTGGACGGCATGAAACCCTTCTTCGGGGTGCAGGCAGGCTCCCTCTTTATCGCCACCACCGGCTACACCGGGGAAGACGGCTATGAAATCGTGGTCCCCGCCGACGAAGCCGCGGCCCTGTGGAACGCGCTCAAGGACGCCGGCGTGCGCCCCTGCGGCCTGGGCGCCCGGGATACCCTGCGCCTGGAAGCGGGCATGAACCTGTACGGCCAGGACATGGATGAAACCATTTCTCCCCTGGCCGCCAACATGGCCTGGACCATTGCCTGGGAGCCCGCCGAGCGCGATTTTATCGGCCGCCAGGCGCTGGAAGCCCAGCGCGCGGCCGGTGACCAACCCAAGCTGGTGGGCCTGGTGATGAAGGAAAAAGGCGTGTTGCGCGCCGGTACCCCGGTGCGCTTTGTCGATGAGCAAGGTAATGAACAACAAGGCATTATCACTTCCGGCACCTTCTCGCCTACACTGGGTTTCAGCATTGCCCTGGCGCGGGTTCCGCGCTCCATAGGCGCCAATGCCGAAGTGGAACTGCGTAAAAAATGGATGCCGGTCTCCGTGGTGAAGCCGACTTTCGTACGGTTCGGCCAAGCGGTCGCCGAGTTTTAAGAATCAAGAGGAACAACTGATGAGCAATATCCCCAGTGAATTGAAGTATGCCCGCTCTCACGAATGGGTACGGCTGGAAGGAAACGGTGAAGCCGTGGTCGGTATTACCGAGCATGCGCAGGATCTGTTGGGTGATATGGTGTTTGTTGAGCTGCCCGAAGTGGGCCGCACCGTGGACGTGGGCGAAGACTGCGCCGTGGCCGAGTCCGTCAAGGCCGCGTCCGACATCTATGCCCCGGTCAGCGGTGAGATCATCGCCGTGAACGAGGATCTGGAAGACAGCCCCGAGCTGGTCAACTCCGACCCTTACGGCGATGGCTGGTTGTTCCGTATCAAGCTCGCCGACGAGTCCGATCTGGACGAGCTGCTGGATGCCGAAGGCTACGAGAACAGCATCGAGGAAGAGTGATCCCAGGCCCCCTTTTTGGGGGCTTATTGTATCGACAAAGTCTGAACTTTCGCTGCAGGTCGGCCAAAGGGCCAGCTCCGCCGACACGCTGTGAATACCTCCCTGTACGCTCGCACCTGCCATCCCTGGCAGGTGACGGTCGGCGGAGCCGTTCCCTTTGTCCTCCTCTGAACTGCCGCATTGCCGGTCCGGAAGCCCCTCTGCTGCCGGCCTATTAAGGAAGTGAAAGAAAATGACCCAGTCTTTGTTAGAACTTGAGCAGAACAACGCATTCATCGGCCGCCATGTCGGGCCTTCCGAGCAGGAAGTGGCCGAGATGCTGGCGGTGGTGGGCGCCGAGTCCCTGGACGATTTGATCCGCCAGACCGTACCCGCCAGCATCCTGAACGATCAGCCGCTGGGCATCGGTGAAAGCCGGACCGAAGTGGAGGCCCTGGCCTACCTGAAGTCCCTGGCCCAGCAGAACAAGGTGTACAAGAGCTATATCGGCATGGGCTACCACGATACCCATGTGCCCCTGGTGATCCAGCGCAACGTGCTGGAAAACCCGGGCTGGTATACCGCCTATACCCCCTACCAGCCGGAGATCGCCCAGGGCCGCCTGGAAGCGCTGCTCAACTTCCAGCAAATGACCCAGGATCTCACCGGCCTGCCCCTGGCCAGCGCCTCGCTGCTGGACGAAGCCACCGCCGCCGCCGAGGCCATGGCCCTGGCCAAGCGGGTGAGCAAGAACAAGAAGGCCAACACCTTCTTTATCGCCGATGACGTCCATCCCCAGACCATCGACGTGGTGCGCGAGCGGGCCGAACATTACGGTTTCGACATTGTCGTGGCCCCCGCCGAGGCGGTGGTGGAGCACGAACTGTTCGGTGCCCTGTTCCAGTACCCGTCCACTACCGGCCAGATCCGCGACATCCAGGCCCTGATCGCCAAGGTGCAAAGCCAGAAGGGCATCGCCTGCGTCGCCGCCGACATCCTGTCGCTGGTGCTGCTCAAGGCCCCGGGCCAGCTGGGTGCCGACGTGGTGCTGGGCAACGCCCAGCGCTTCGGCGTGCCCATGGGCTACGGCGGTCCCCACGCCGCCTTCTTCGCCACCCGCGACGAGCACAAGCGCTCCCTGCCGGGCCGTATCATCGGCGTGTCCAGGGATACCCGCGGCAAGCCGGCCCTGCGCATGGCGATGCAGACCCGCGAGCAGCACATCCGCCGGGAAAAGGCCAACTCCAACATCTGTACCGCCCAGGTGCTGCTGGCCAACATGTCCAGCTTCTTCGCCGTCTACCACGGTCCCGAAGGCCTGAAGCGCATCGCCGAGCGGACCCACCGCCTGACCGACATCCTGGCCCTGGGCCTCAAGTCCAAGGGCGTGCAATTGAAGCATGACAGCTGGTTCGACACCCTGACCATCGTCACCAATGACAAGGACGCCATCGTCGCCCGCGCCCTGGCCGCCGGCGTCAACCTGCGCACCGACCTGGACGGCGCCCTGGGCGTGTCCCTGTCCGAAACCACCACCCGCGCCGATGTGGCGGAGCTGTTCGACCTCTTCCTGGGGGCAGGCCACGGCCTGGAGGTGGAGGCGCTGGACGCCGTCGCCGCCAAGGGTACCGGCTCCATTCCCGCCGCCCTGCTGCGCGACGAGCCCATCCTCAGCCACGAGGTGTTCAACCAGTATCACTCCGAAAGCGAGATGCTGCGCTACATCCACAAGCTGGAAATGAAGGATCTGGCGCTCAACTACGGCATGATCTCGCTCGGCTCCTGCACCATGAAGCTCAACGCCACCGCCGAAATGGTGCCGGTGAGCTGGCCCGAGTTCGCCCAGATCCACCCCTTCGCGCCCCTGGATCAGACGGTCGGCTACCAGCAGATGATCGGCGAGCTGGAAGACTGGCTGGTGAAGGTCACCGGTTACGACGCCATCTGCATTCAGCCCAACTCCGGCGCCCAGGGCGAATACGCCGGCCTCCTGGCCATCAAGAAGTACCACGAGTCCCGCAATGAGGGGCACCGCGACATCTGCCTGATCCCGAGTTCGGCCCACGGCACCAACCCGGCGTCGGCCCAGATGGTCAACATGAAGGTCATAGTGGTGGCCTGCGACAAGAAGGGCAACGTCGACATGGCCGACCTCAAGGCCAAGGCCGCCGAGGCGGGCGAGAACCTGGCCTGCATCATGGCCACCTATCCCTCCACCCACGGGGTGTACGAGGAAAGCATCCGCGAGATCTGTGACATCATCCACAGCTACGGCGGCCAGGTGTACATGGACGGCGCCAACATGAATGCCCAGGTGGGCATCACCTCGCCCGGCTTTATCGGCTCCGACGTGTCGCACCTCAACCTGCACAAGACCTTCGCCATTCCCCACGGCGGCGGCGGCCCCGGCATGGGTCCCATCGGCGTCAAGGCGCACCTGGCACCCTTCGTGGCCGGCCACGCCGTGGTCAAGACCGGCAAGGAAAGCCGCGACAACGGCGCCGTGTCCGCGGCCCCCTTCGGCTCCGCCAGCATACTGCCGATCAGCTGGATGTACGTTGCCATGCTGGGCGACGAAGGCCTCAAGCGTTCCACCCAGGTGGCCATCCTCAACGCCAACTACCTGATGAAAAGCCTGGCCGAGGACTTCCCCATCCTCTACACCGGCCGCAACGACCGGGTGGCCCACGAGTGCATCGTGGATCTGCGTCCGCTGAAGGAAGAGTGCGGCATCAGCGAGATGGACGTGGCCAAGCGCCTGATGGACTACGGCTTCCATGCGCCGACCATGAGCTTCCCGGTGGCCGGCACCCTGATGATCGAGCCGACTGAGTCCGAGTCCAAGGTGGAAATCGACCGCTTTATCCATGCCATGAAGCAGATCCGCGAGGAGATGCGCCAAGTGCAGAGCGGCCAGTGGACCCTGGAGGACAACCCCCTGGTCAATGCCCCGCACACCCAGGACGACGTGATGGACGCCGAATGGAACCGTGCCTACAGCCGCGAGCAGGCGGTGTTCCCCTCGGTCGAGGTGCGCCGCTCCAAGTTCTGGCCGACCGTGAACCGCATCGACGACGTCTACGGCGACCGCAACCTGTTCTGCAGCTGCCTGCCCACCGAGGCCTACGGCGAATAAGAGCACCAGGTTCTGGATAACGACAAGGGCGCCCGCGAGGCGCCCTTTTGTTTGCCTAGAGCACCGATCAGTTTAAAAATCGTTCAATCTGCTATTTGTTGTCTGTTGCAACGTAGAAAAGAGTCAACAGGGCAACCTCCGCTGACACGCTGCAAGCACATCCCTGTGGCGCTCGGCACATGCCGTCCCTGGCATGTGACGGTCGGCGGAGGCCATCCCTGTTGCCTCTTTCAAACCCCGGCGCTGTCTGAAGGTGGTGCCAGCAGGCAGCTGCGGTGCGATAGGGAGGACAAAGGGTACTGCTCCGCCGGCCCTCCGCGCCAGGGAGGGCGCGGCGGAGCCCCCAGGGATGGGTTTACGGCGTGCCGGAGGAGTAGCACCCTTTGGCCGACGGCCTCTGCTTTGTCAGAATCAACAATGCCTTCGACCGAAAGCGGTAGCCTTATGCCCGCTCGTACGGGTTTGCGCCACGTAAACGGGCGCCTACAGGTGATTTAAACTGATCGGTGCCCTAGGGTTGGTTAGCCTGTGCTTGAAGCGTGGTTATCAAGCTCGAAGGTTCCCGCTGCGCGGGAAGGCAGGCGAGCCGCCTGCGCGCCATATTCAGCACAACAAAAAAGCGCCGGTTGGCGCTTTTTTGATTATGGTTGGCGGTCCGTTCAGGCCAGGGTGGTCTTGCCCGAGGCCATCAGCCGGCGCACGACCTTTTTCAACAGCGGAGCGAACAGGGAGAGGGATGCCAGGATCAGCAGCCACATGGAAATGGGCTTGTCGACAAAGGTCATCCAGTCGCCGCCGGAGATCTGCAGGGCGCGGCGCATCGACTCTTCCATGATGGCGCCCAGGATCAAGGCCAGGATCAGCGGGGCGGTGGGGAAGCCGAACAGCTTCATCGCCAGGCCGATCAGGCCGAAGGCGAGCAGCAGCAGCAGGTCGAACACGTTGAAGCTCAGGCCATAGACGCCGATCATGCAGAAGATCAGGATCATCGCCAGCAGCAGCGGCTTGGGCATGTCCAGGATGCGGGCGATGTAGGGAATGAGCGGCAGGTTCAGCACCAGCAGGAAGATGTTGCCCACGTACATGCTGGCGATCACGCCCCAGAATACGTCCGGACGCTGTTCCAGCATCATGGGTCCGGGGGTGACGCCCATCACCAGCAGGGCGCCGAGCAGCACGGCGGTGGAGCCGGAGCCGGGCACGCCCAGGGTCAGCAGGGGTACGAAGGAGCCGCCGCAGGCGGCGTTGTTGGCGGCCTCGGGACCGGCAACACCCTTGATATTGCCCTTGCCGAAGGTACTGCCGTCCTTGGCCAGGCGTTTTTCCAGGCTGTAGCCGAGGAAGGAGGCGACGGTGGCGCCGGCGCCGGGCAGTACGCCGATAAAGAAGCCGAGCACCGAACTGCGGCTGACCGGGCCGGCGATTTCCTTCACTTCATCCTTGCTGAGCTTGAGCGAGCCGATGTTGTTGCGCGGCTGCTCCTTGCCGCCGCCACCCTTGAGCAGCATGTAGAACACTTCCGCCAGGGCGAAGACACCAAGCGCCACCACCAGGAAGTCGATGCCGTCGAGCAGCTCCAGGCTGCCGAAGGTGTAGCGTTCGGTGCCGCTTTGCAGATCGATGCCGACGATGGAGATCATCATGCCCACCACGGCGGCGATCAGGCCCTTGACCAGGGATTTGTCCGACAGGCTGACCACGGCGGTCAGGCCCAGCAGCATGAGGGCGAAATACTCGGCGGGGCCGAAGCTCACCGCCACCTTGGACAGCAGCGGGGCGATCAGCATCAGGCCGATCACCGAGACGGTGCCGCCGATGAAGGAAGCGTAGGCGGCAATGGCCAGGGCCTTGCCCGCCATGCCTTTGCGCGCCATGGGATAACCGTCGAAGGAGGTGGCGACGGTGCCGGCCACGCCGGGTGCGTTGAGCAGGATGGAGGAGGTGGAGCCGCCGAAGATGGCGCCGTAATAGACGCCGGACATCAGGATCAGGCCGGAGGCGGGATCCATGCTGAAGGTAATGGGGATCATCAGCGCCAGGGCGCTGATGGGGCCCAGGCCGGGCAGCATGCCGATAATGGTGCCGGCAAAGACGCCGACGAACACGTACATGATATTCATCGGGTCCAGGGCGATGCCGAAGCCGTACACCAGACTGTTGAATGCATCCATCATAATGGTAAACCTTTGATTATTCCCGATTAAAGGTAAGTCAGCGCGACCACGTGCTTAGAAGGGCAGTATCCCGGTGGGGAGGTAGACATCCATCACGTAGCTCATCATGAAATACAGTGCCAGTACGACACCGCTCGATGCCAACAGGTTGACCTTATGATTGCGATAGCCGTAGTAATAGGCCAGGCCGCAACACAGCAGGATGGAGGACAGGACGAAGCCGACCGGCTGTAGGGCAAAGGCGTAGGTGACAATGGCGACGGAGGTGACCACCACCCTCATCCGGGGGCTGGTCCAGAAACCGCCGCTTTCCTCGATGATGTCGTCCTGTGCTTCGTCGTCGTCCTGCACCTTGTGCTTGGGCTTTTCAAAGAACAGCAATATGGCCAGCAGCAGCAGGGCGCTGCCCAGTGCCTTGGGGAAGGCATCCGAGTCGATGGGGCGGGGCAGCGAGAACTCGGGGATCTGGAACGCCATCCACAGATAGCCGAGGGAAAACAGGGCCAGTATGACGCCTATTTTCTGGTTGATGTTGAATTTGTTCATAGCAATACCTGTGCTTGAAGGGTGACGGAGAGGCCCCCGTCACCACTGTCTGTTAACGCCGCAGCAGGCCCAGATCGCCCAGTATGGTGCTGAACTGGTCGAGCTGACCGTCGAGGAAGACACCGAATTCCTCGCCGGTCTGGAAGGCATCGATCCAGCCCAGTTGCTCGCTGGCCTGCTTCCAGGCATCGGTTTTCACCATGCGGGCGAACAGGTCTTCATAGTAGTCCCGGGCTTCGGGGGACATGTCCTTGGGCCCCATGACGCCGCGCCAGATTTCAAAGGTGTAGTCGAGTCCCTGCTCCTTGAAGGTGGGCACATCGGCCAGGGTACTACCCAGGCGCTCGGGGGATGACACCGCCAGGGCGCGCAGCTCGCCGCCCTGCAACTGGCCGGAGGCTTCACCGGCACCGGTGATCACCGCCTCTACGTGGTTGCCCATCAGGCTGATCATGGCCTCGCCGCCGCCGGAGAAGGCGATGTAGTTGACGCCACGGGCTTCCAGTCCGGCCTCGGCGGCAGCACCGGCGATGGCGATGTGGTCCATGGAGCCGGCCGCCGAGCCGCCGCCCACGCTCAGGCTGGGGTTGGTTTTCATCGCCTCGAACAGATCGTTGATGGTTTCATAGGGTGAATCCTTGCGCACCAGCACGATGGAGTAATCGGTGTTCAGGCGGGCGACCGGGGTAAAGTCCTTGTGGCTGAAGCGGGACGTGCCGGCCAGGGGCACCAGGATGATGGGCGGGCTGGTGGCGAACAGCTTGTGATCGTTCTTGGCATCACGCGCTATCTGGGCCCAGGCCACGGCACCACCGCCGCCGGGGATGTTGATGGCGGCAAAGTTCTGCGGTGCCAGCTTTTCGCTCTGGATCACCATGCTCGAGGTACGCACCAGGGTATCCCAGCCGCCGCCGGGGTTGGCCGGCGCGATGAATTCGACGGGGCGGGTGGGTTGCCAGCCCTGGGCCTGGGCGGCGGGGACCTGGGCGCCGAGGGCCAGCAACGGCAGCGCGGCCAGACTCAGGCGTTTGAAGGGTTTGCGTAGGGTGTTGAACATGCAGTTCTCCTTGGTTCGTCCTTGTTAACATCTGGTGTAAAAATAGATGCCTTGGTGTTAACGAACAAGCTTTGGGGCATAAGTTGAAAAAACGGCATTAAGGCGATTTTGTTTATTTTGTTCACGGCTGGTGTCGGGATGACGACAGGGGCGGGGGCTGCTATTGCTTAAGGGGTGGTCAACGGCGGCCGGCGTGGTGCCGGTGCCCGTCAAGCATGGAGTACTTATGTCCGATCATGTGTACAAGCTGATAGAAGTGGCCGGCTCTTCCACCACCGGCTACGACGACGCCATCCAGAAGGCGGTGGCCAAGGCGGCCGAGAGCCTGGATCACCTGGACTGGTTCGAGGTCACCGAGATGCGCGGCCATATCAAGGACGGCCGGATAGCGCACTTTCAGGTGGTGCTGAAAATCGGTTTCCGGCTGGAGTGATCAGGGGTTGAGCCGGTAGCGGCGTTCGGGGCGGCCGACCTCGCCGTAGGCCTGTTCGGCGCAGGCCTTGCCCTGGGCTACCAGGTACTCCAGGTAGCGACGGGCGGTGGAACGGCTGGCGCCGATGGCCTTGGCCAGATCCACCGCGGTTTGCGGCTCCCGGGCCTGGGCCATGGTGCTGAGCACCGTATCCAGGGTGAGCCGGTCGATGCCCTTGGGCAGGGTGCCGCCGCCGGCGGGGGTGGGCTCCGCCGCGGCCGGCCGGCGGTTGAGCGCCAGATCCAGCTCTTCCTGGCTCATTTCCTGTTTCTGCTCGAGCCATGCCCGTTCCTTGAGGAAACGGTCCAGCATATGGGCCATGCGCTCGCTCTGGGTGGGCTTGATCAGGTAGTCGAACACACCGCCGCGCAGGGCTTCCTGGATGGTGTCGACCTCCTTGGCGGCGGTGACCATGACGATGTCGATATGCCGGTAGTGCCTGCGGATCTCCCACAGCAGCTCCAGCCCGGTGGCGTCGGGAATATAGGCGTCCAGCAGCACCAGGCTGACCCGATCGGCCTGCTCCGCCAGGAAAGCCAGGGCCTCGGCCTTGGTCTTGGCCTCGTGCAGCACCCGAAAGCCCGGTGTCTGCTCCACGAACTGGCGGTTGATTTCGGCGATGCGAAAGTCGTCTTCGATGATCAGCACGCCGTGGGTCTTGTCGTTCATTCCGCCTTGTCCTCCTGGGCCATTTTTTCCTCCTGCCGGGCGACCCTGGCCTTGGCCAGGGTGACGATAAAGCAGGCGCCGCCCAGATCGCCGTCCTCCAGGCTGACGTCGCCGCCGTGCTCCAGGCAGAGTCGGCGCACCAGGGCCAGGCCGATACCCCTGTGCTTGCCCGGCTTGGTGGTGAAGCCGTCCTGGAAGATATGGGCCAGCAGGCCGGGATCCACGCCCGGGCCGTTGTCTTCCACCTCGAACAGCAACTGCTCGCCGAGGTCGGTGAAGAACAGCCTTACCCGGGGCGGCTCGGCCCGGCTTTGCAGGGCGGCATCCACCGCGTTGTTGAGCAGGTTGCCGAGCACCGACAGCACCACCTCCTGGCCGCCGGGGCTGAGCTGAGTATGCAGGGCGCTGTGTTCGACGATGTCGAGCTGCACGCCCTGCTCCGCCGCGTCCGCCAGCTTGCCGAGCAGGATGCCGCCCACCAGGGGATCGGCCACCTGCTCCAGCACCGTCGCCAGTTGGGCCTGCTCCCGGGCGGTTTCCTGGTTGATCAGGGCCAATGCCTGCTGGGGCTTGTTCAATTGCAGCAGGCCGGAAATGGTGTAGAGCTTGTTGGAAAACTCGTGGGCCTGGACCCGCAACGCGTCCATGTCCCGGTTGACCGCGTTCAGCGCCAGGGACAGATCCCGGATTTCCTGGCGGCTGCGGAAGGTGGCCACGGCCCCTTCCACCCGGCCTTCGTGGATGATGGGCACCCGGTTGACCACCACCGGATGCTCGCCTATCCACATCTCCTGATCGAACTGGCGCTCGCCGCTGGACAGCACCTCCCGCAGCCGGGAGTTGGGCACCAGCTCCTGCACCGGCAGCCCCAGGGCGGCGCCGTCCGGCGGCAGGTCGAGAAAGCGCCGGGCCGCCTGGTTGAGCAGGGTGATGCGCCCTTCCCGGTTGATGGCCACTATGCCCTCGTGGATGGACTGCAGTATGGCGTCCTTTTCCATCACCAGGCGGGCGATCTCGTGGGGCTCGAGCCCCAGTATCACCCGCTTGAGGTGCTGGGCCAGCCAGGCGGCGCCCGCCAGCCCCAGCAGTACCATGAGCCCCACCAGCACCCAGCCCAGGGCCAGGTAGTTGTCGATGTCGACATCCACCTTCTCCAGCATAAAGCCCACCGAAACGAGCCCGATGATGTCGCCGGCGGCGTTGAAGACGGGCGCCTTGCCGCGAATGGCCTCGCCCAGCGACCCTTCGGCTTCGGAGATATAGGCCTCGCCGCCGATCAGCGCCCGCTCGTTGTCGCCGCCCACCATGGGCAGTCCCAGCCGCTCGGGCAGGGGATGGGAGTAGCGGATGCCGGCGCGGTTGCCCACCACCACGTAGCGGGCGCCGGTTTCGATGCGGATCTGCTCGGCCAGGGGCTGGATGACGGCGGCGGGATCCGGGCTGTCGAAGGCGTCGATGATGGCCGGGATCTGGGCCACGGTCTGGGCCACGCTCATGGCGCGCAGGCCGATCTGTTCGGTGATGATCTGGCCCTGGCGGTGGTGCAGATAGGTGCCCTGTACCAGCAGGGTGGCGGCCACCAGGGTACCGACCAGCAGCAGTACCTGGGTGCGAAAGCGCAGCGGGGGGGCGGAGCGGCTTCTGTTCAGCAAAGGTAGTCCATCCATCCGGGGGAAGAGGCCAGTTTAGCAACAGCCGGGGCGGGAGCAAACCTCCGCAAACAGGGCGTCACTCCCAGTGCATCTCTTCCAGCACCACCGCCGGCACCGGGGTATTGACCCAGGTGCCCCTGAGGTTGCTCTTGTGGATGGACAGCTGGGGCTTCATCAGCAGGAACACGTTCACCGCGTCCTCGGCCAGCATGCGCTGGGCATCCGCCAGCAGGCGGTAGCGCTCCGCCTGCGCCGTGGTCTGCTCGATGCGGTGCCACAAGGCCTTGAAGGCGCCGTTGTCGTAGTTGAAGTAATAGTGATCCCTGGCATAGATGTCGATGTCCATGGGCTCGATGTGGGACACAATGGTCAGCTCATAGTCCTTGTTGGTGAACACCTGCTCCAGCCATTGGGGCCAGCTTATCCTTTCCACCTGGAGTTCGAGTCCAATGGCCTCCAGTTCACCGGCGATCCGCAGCGCGAGTTCGGCCGCGTAGAGGGTGGGCGGTATGGTGATGGTCATGGCGGTGCCGGGGGCGACTCCCGCTTCCTGCAGCAGGCGGCGGGCCTTTTCCCGGTCATGGGGATAATAGTCGCTGAGTTCCACATAGGCCGGGTGATGGGGGGAGAAATGGCTGCCGATAAGCGGTGGCGTATTGAACTGGTACAGCTGCTTGCGTATCGCCTGCTTGTCGATGGCATGGGCCAGGGCCCGGCGTACCGGCAGCTGGTCGAAAGGCGGGCGGGCATTGTTGATGGCCAGCAGTATCTCTCCTTCGCCGATGCCGTCACGGATCAGGTAGTCGCTGCGGTGGCGCAACTGGGCCTGCGAGACCAGGGTGCTGGCATCGGAGTAGTGATCGATAAGCCCTTCCGACAGGCTGGCCTCCAGCTCCACGAGGTTGGCGGTAAAGGTGAAGTGGGCCTGTTTGATGTGCGGCTCGGCTCCCCAGTAACCGGGGAAGTATTCGAGGCGGACGCCCTGTCCGGGCATCCGCCCGGCGAAACGGTAGGGACCCGTGCCTACCGGGTGATGGCGATTGTTGTCGGCGCTGTCGGGATGCACCATGACGGCGGCGGACAGGGCCAGCTTGAAGGGCAGCAGGCTATCGGGACGCGACAGGCGCAATTCCAGCCCGTGCTCGCCGTGCGTCCGTACCTCGTCGATGGCGGTGTAGAGCTGGCGCTGGGGGTTGCCGCCCGCAGGATCCCGCAGCCGGTCGAGGGCGAACTTGGCGACGCCGGCGTTGAAGGGGCTGCCGTCGTGAAAGCGCGCTCCCCGGGCCAGGGTGAAGTCGTAGCTCAGGCCATCCTCACTCACCCGCCAGGTGCGGGCCAGGGCGGGGATCACCTCTCCCTGCTGGTCGACCCGGGTCAGCCCCTGGAACAGGTTGGCGTAGGTGACTTCGGCCGTGGTGGCCGATGCGGTCTGGGTGGGATCCAGGTGTGGCGGCTCCAGCTGCAGTTCTACCCGGATGTCGGTGCGCGGGGCGGCCTGGGCCAGGCCCAGGGTTAGCAGACAGATCAATATGGCAAAATAACGTGGGACTGCCGGCATGGATGCGTTCCTTAGGCGGTGTGCAAGGGAGAAGCGAGGACTATCCTGTTACGGCCCTGGTGTTTGGCCTGATACAGGGCGGTATCGGCCGCCTTCAGGGCCAGGCCGATGTCGGCCGGACGATAATCGCAGGCCAGGCCGCCGCTCAGGGTGACCCTGAGATCATGGGGCTCGAGCGGGGTCCCGGCCAACTGGCCACGCAGGTGCTCGAGCGCCTGCCGGGCCTGCTCGGCGGAGGTGCCGGTAAAAAGAATGGCGAACTCTTCGCCGCCGAAACGGGCCACCAGGGTCGACGGGGGCAGGACGGAGATAAAGGTCGCCGCTACCTGGGTCAGTACTTTGTCGCCCGCGTCGTGGCCGAAGCGATCATTGATCGACTTGAAGAAGTCGATATCCACCATGGCCAGGCAGAGGTGGCTGTCGGGGGCGCGCAGGCGCAAGGCCTGCACATGATGCTCAAAATGATGGCGGTTATAAAGCCCGGTCAGGGCATCGTGATTGGCCATGAAGTGCAGTTTCTGATTCATGTTCAGGATGCGGGCCTCGTTTTTACCTATCTTTTCGATGTAATTCCTCACCGAGCGCGCCATGTCGCTGATCTCGTCCCGTCCCTGCACCACCACGTATTCGGGGCGGGGGCGCTCATGGCTGATGGCCCGCTGCAGGGCCAGGATACGATGCACTATGGTGCGATGGATGTAGACGACGGTGATCACCACCATCAGCAGGGCGGCGGCGGCGATGAGCAGCAGTTGCCGTTCCCGTCGTTCGATATCGGTGTTGAGTTGAGCGACGGTATTCAGTATGCCGTTGCGGATGTCGTGGATATGAAAGCCCACCGCAACGCTCAGATCCCTCGACAGGCGCCGGTTGATCTCGACGCCTTGCCGCAGCCGTTGCTCCAGCTGGCGCAGGGCCGGCAGTTCGTCGCCTGCCGGGGCCTGTTCCAGCCGGCCGAGCAGGTTGATGCGCTCCCCGACCAGGGTATCCAGGTGCTGCAGGTTTTCGGCCAGGGCGAAGCGGGCCTGGGTTAGCTCGGCGAAGTGGCGGTCGTGGTTGCGGTATTGCTGCAGCGCGTCGGTGAGCCGGCCTAT
This sequence comes from Zobellella denitrificans, assembly GCF_002237365.1. Lineage (GTDB taxonomy): Bacteria > Pseudomonadota > Gammaproteobacteria > Enterobacterales > Aeromonadaceae > Oceanimonas > Oceanimonas denitrificans. The sequence goes on along the minus strand of NZ_NMUO01000001.1, from coordinate 40,234 downwards.
CCATTCGCTGCGATCGGTGATCTCGAACACCGCCCTGCGGCGGCTGGCATGGGTGTCCGCCAGCAGCAGCAGGGCGCTGCTGGCCACCATGCTTTCGCTCTGCTGAACCAGGCGGCTGGCGGTCATCAGGGCCTGGGTCTGCTGGTCGGCGAGGTGGTTGACGGCAGCGCGATAGCCGGAAAACGAGAGCAGGGCCAGCAGGACGGTGCTCAGGGTCAGCAGTGTCAGCAATATGGTGAACAGCGCCGTCTTGGTGGTGAGTCCTGTGCCCGACATGAGTCCCTGGGTGAAGCCGATAGCGGTAGATCCGGGTCGTCACTCTACCTGAAAATATCGGCGATTGTTACAATTTAATAACTCTTTATCGTCCTTGTCCCGGTGGGTGGCGTTTTCGTCTTTCAGACCCGGTTAGCTCCTGTAATCGCCGATGTCGGGCCGGCGGCTGGGGCCCTGCAGGGCGATGTCGACCGGGTGGAACGCCTTGATGGCCTCGAAGCAGAAGTCGCCCACCGCCCGGTGCAGTGCCTGGGGATCGTGATTGGTGATGATGATGACACTCTTGGACAGGTTGCGCCGTCGGCGCAGCAGGTGGCCGAGAAAGCTGGACTGGCTTTCGGCCAGGCGGCTGCGGTTGGCGGCCACCTCGTCCAGCACCAGCAGGTCCACTTCTTCCAGGGCGCGGCGATACTGGTTGCGGCTTTCCTGATCCTCGATCACGCCGAAGAACAGCCGGTCCACCACCGAGGCCCACTGCTGGAAGATCACCGATTTCTGGTGCTGGCGGATCAGCTCATGGGCGATGGCGCCGGCCAGGGTCGACTTGCCGGTGCCGAAATCGCCGTAGATCAGGATGGCGGTACCGCCCTTGGTGCCCCAGTGATCGAAGGCGTTGATAAAATGGTGGGCGGTGGCGATATGGTGGCCGAGCGCCGGATCGTCCGGGTCCATGTTGGCGAAGGTCCAGTCCGGATTGAGATCCGCCTGGGCCAGCAGTCTCTCGGTACGTTTTTGGCGGGCCTCCTGCTGGGCCAGGCGCACCTCGGCATTGGCCTGCTCTTCGTACTGGCGCTTGAGGCTGGCGTAGTCATACTGGGGCAGGGTGCCGCTGGCGCGCAGCCGCTGCAGACGGGCCAGCAGCCCTTGTACCTGACCGCCGGCGTTGGTGGCGGACAGGTCCTGATCCGGTCGTTGCCGGCGCCGGCGGGCAATCTCGGCCAGGTCGGCGGCGATTTCTTCAGGTGTCTTTTTCATGGTGGTCTTCCTGGCAGTCGGTGCCGAGGCGTTGCGCCTCTTCCATCATTTCGCGGGCCCGGCGGCTGGGCCCGGGGGCGGCCCGGACCGGCACCTGTTGGTAGCCTTCGGTTCCGGCTGGCGCCGGGGCTCGCCTGACGCTGCGCTGGTGTTTGAGCTTGCGCACAAATTTCAGCATCCACTGATGCTGGTTTTCAAACACTTCGGGCCGCCCCAGCCAGTAGGCGATGAACTCGCCCAGTTCGGTCTCGTCGAAGTGGCTGTCGAGCAGGCCGCACAGCCGGGCCAGGCCGCCGAACTGGGCGTCGGGGCGCCACTCGGGGTGCATGGCGAACTGGCGGGAGGGCAGGGGAGCCAGCCCCTGCAGCCGCTTCAGCGGCAGCGAAAACACGGCGCCGTGATAGTGCTGGGGGTGGGGCCTTTCCAGCGGGCTCAGCAGGCCGGCCTCCAGCAACTCATCCACCAGGGCGGTCAGCTCCGCAGGGGTCACCCGGTAGCGGTATTCGCCCTCACCCTGCACCGCCAGCGCCTTGCCCAGGTCGGGGTAGTCCAGGGGCTGGGTCTGGTCGCCCCGGGCGTGGTGACGCAGATAGTACTGGTACAGGCTGCGCGCCGGGTGGGACAGTCGGGGGGAGGTCAGTGCCTGGTATTCTGCCGGAGTCATAATGCCGCTGTGTTCGAAGGGGACGGCCATTATCCAATAAAGCGCCGGCAGAATACAGCCGGGCTTGTCGCTGCCGGCCGGGCTGAAATAAGCTAGGCTCAATTTATATTCCCATTATCATTCACATTAAGCGACGCCATGTTCGACTGGTCACCCCTGATCCTGTTAATAGAAGACGACCCCCTGTTCCGTCGGCTGATGGTGGCCTACCTCGAGCTGTGGGGGGCCAGGGTGATAGAGGCGGACAACGGCGAAGAGGGGTTGTTGCAGGCAGAGCTGAACAGCCCCGATCTGGTGCTGAGTGATCTGCTGCTGCCGGCACCGTCGGATCAGGAGCTGATCACCAGCCTGAAGCGGCGTTATCCCGCCCTGCCGGTGATCGCCATTTCCGGCCAGCAGAAAATGGCCGACGTGGCCCGGGCCCTGCGCGCCGGCGCCGAGGACTACCTGATCAAGCCCATTCGCAGCTGGAACCTGGTGGCGGAAGTGATCGCCGGCAGCCTCAGGCCCGATCCCGGCAAGTTGCTGGACGAACTGAACGAACACCTGGCCTATTACCGGCGGGAGGACATCGCCGCCAGCCGGTTGCTGCAGGGCTGGCGGCAGCAGCCGGAGCGGACCCTGGGCGACTGGCGGCTGAGTTGCCGGCAAAGCTCGCCCTGGGTACTGACCGAGTACATCAGGCTGGATCAGGATCTGCTGCTGCTGCTGGCGGAGTTCGATCCGCTCAACATGGACACCCCCGTGGTGATGACCCTGGTGACCTTTATCCTCAACGAACCCCTGCGCCATTACGGCTCCCGCCAGGATTGCGTGCTGCACAGCCTGGCCCGCACCCTGGAATACATCAACCGCCTGATCCTGGAGGTGGGGCTGGATACCAGGGTCAACCTGGCGCTGTTCCGGTTGCATGCGGATGGAGGCCGGGTGGAGGTGGCCAATGGCGGCATGGCCGGCAGCGACTGGCTGGAGCGCTGCAATGCCGGGCCCCTGGGCCGGCAGGAGCTGACCGCCAACCAGCTCAGCTACCGCTGTTCCTTTCCTCTGAGCCTCAACCTGAAGGGCAGCTTCGGCGGCGAGATAGAGCTCACCGCCAGCCGCGGCGATCACTGAAGGCGCAACTGCTGCAGGTAGCGGGCGAAGGCCGGCCCCAGCTCCGGGTGGCGCAGCCCGTATTCCACATTGGCCGTCAGCAGCCCGAGCTTGCTGCCGCAATCGTGGCTCTTGCCCAGGATATGGTGGGCTTCTACCGGCTCCCGCTCCATCAGCATGGCGATGCTGTCGGTCAGCTGGATTTCATCGCCCTTGCCGAGGGGGGTTTTCTTCAACAGCGGCCAGATATTGGCGGAGAGGACATAGCGGCCCACCACCGCCAGGTTGGAGGGGGCATCGCTGCGCTGCGGTTTTTCGACGATGGCGCAGAGTGGGGCGGAACGGCCCTGCTCCAGGGCGCTGCCGTTGATATCGACGATACCGAACTGATCCACCTGCTCGGCGGCCACCGGCTCCACCAGGATCTGGCTGCTTCCCCGTGCACCGAAGGCCTGGATCATGGCGGCCAGGTTGTCCCGGCGCAGATCGCAGCTCACCTCGTCGATCAGCACGTCCGGCAGCAGTATGGCGAAGGGGGCGTCGCCCACCAGGGGATGGGCGCAGAGGATGGCGTGGCCCAGTCCCTTGGCCTCGCCCTGGCGCACGTGCATGATGGTGACGTCTGGGGGACAGATGTTCTGCACTTCGCTGAGCAACTGGCGCTTGACCCGTTTTTCCAGGGTAGCCTCCAGTTCGAAACTGGTGTCGAAATGGTTTTCGATGGAGTTCTTGCTGGCGTGGGTCACCAGCACGATTTCCTTGATCCCGGCCTGCACCGCCTCGTTGACCACATACTGGATCAGGGGTTTGTCGACCACCGGCAGCATTTCCTTGGGAATGGCCTTGGTGGCGGGCAACATCCGGGTTCCCAGACCGGCGACGGGGATAACGGCTTTACGGATAAGCGACTGTGAAGGCATGGCGGGCACCAAAAAAACATCGGGCCCGTATCATAACCAATAGCGGCCCTCCCGGCCATGGGCGGGAGGGCCGTGGCGCTCAGTTGCTCAACAGGTGCCGGTTTTTCTCCACCGTGGCCGGGCCTATGCCGCTGACCTTGGCCAGGTCGTCGACCGAGGCGAAGGGACCGTTGTTTTCACGGTACTCCACGATGGCCGCCGCCTTGGCCGGACCCACGCCGGTCAGCAGGGCCAGTTGCTCCTGGGTGGCGGTGTTGATGTCGATGCTGGTGACCATGGCCTCTTCCCCGGCGGGGTCGTTGGCCAGGGCCGGGGTACCGACGGCCAGCATGGCCGCCAGCAGGGTGGATGAAAGCAGCTTGTTCATACCCGTCTCTCCTTGTTGTTGGGGGCAATCGTCCAGTGGACTTAACAAGCCTTGGCCAGGGAGAGAGGATCTGGCAACGAAAAAATCCAAAATCACCCATTTGGGGGATAACGGCTTTTCGTATGGAAAGGGGGTGGGAACAAGTCCCGTCAACCCGCCAGAGGTGGGTTGACGGGGCCGTTAACGCGCTTCGATTTACCTGCTGATGGTTTGCTGAAGGGCGTCAATCGAGGACTTTATGCCCGCCTCGGTGGACATGGTGAAGTCTTCCATTTCCAGGCTGACCCAGTCGTTGTAGCCCACCATGCGCACCACCGAGAAGAACTCCTTCCACCACTGCAGGTCGTGGCCGGCGCCGACGGCGACGTAGTTCCAGGCGCGGTTGGCCACGTCGGTGACCTCCTTCAGTTCGAGCAGGCCGTTCACATCGGCCAGGCCGCGCTCGATACGGGTGTCCTTGCCGTGCACGTGGTGGATGGCATCGCCCAGGGCGCGGGCCGCGGCGATGGGGCAGGCCCCTTTCCAGAACAGGTGCGAGGGGTCGAGGTTCAGGCCGACCTTGGGGCCCACTTCGTTGCGTAGACGGAACAGGGTCTCGGGGTTCCACACCAGCATGGCCGAGAAGTTTTCCAGCGCGTATTTCTCCACGCCCACCTCGTCGGCCAGCTTCACCAGCCGGTGCCAGAGCGGGAAGGCGCAGTCTTCCCACTGGTAGCGGTCGCGCTCGGGCATCTCGTCGGGCCAGCTCTTGGTGTAGACCAGCCAGTTCGGCACGCTGTCGCCGGGGGCGGCGGCGGGCAGACCGGACATGGTGACTATCTTCTTCACGCCGATTTCGCCGGCCAGGCGGATGGTCTGCTCCATCTCCTTGAGGTGGCGCTCGCCCATGGCGCCCGGATCGAGCGGGTTGGCCGAGCAGTTGAGCGCGGCGATCTCGAGGCCGCGGGCCTCGATTTCGGCGAGTTTTTTCTTCAGCAGGCCCTTGTCGGCCAGCAGTTCGTCGGCACGGAAATGGGGCCCCTTGGACCAGCCGCCGCCGGTCATTTCCAGGCCCTCGACGCCCAGCGCCACGCAGTTGTCGAGCATCTCGGTGAAGGAGAGGTTGCCCATCACATCGGTACAGATGGAAAGTTTCATGTTGGTTGATCCTTGGTTGCTAAGGCTGTTGATGACCGATTATTGATAGTCGACCCAAGCGGCGCCCGCGTCGGCCGAGCGCACGCAGTTTTCGAGCCAGCGCACCCCTTCGGTGCCGGCCTCGATGCCCGGGTAATGATGGGTGCTCAGGAAGTCCTCGTCACCGCGCTGTTTGGCGTCGATGGCCTGGGCGATCCACAGGTAGATATTGGCCCAGCTGTCACCCAGGCCCTCGGTGTGCAGCGCGCCCATGCGGTCGACCGCCAGGCTTTCTGCTTCGAGATAGGGCATGCCGTGGTGCAGGGTGCGGTTCGGCTCGCCCTGCACTTCGTAGATCAACTGGTCGGGGTGGGCATCGGACCACTCGACGGAGGCCTTGGAACCGACGAAACGGTAGCGCTGGGAGCCCATGTTGCCGGCGTTCACCGACGACACCCAGAGACGGCCGCGGGCGCCGTTGTCGTAATGCATGAGCACGGTGGCGTGGTCCTCAAGCGGGGCCCTGGTCGGGATAAAGGCCTTGCGATCGCACAGCAGCTTGTCGATCTTCAGGTGCGGCAGCACCACCTCGGACAGGTAGTAGAGATGGGTGCCGATATCGCCCAGCACGAAGGTCGCCCCCGCGGTGGCGGGGTTGGTCCGCCATTTCACCGCCTCGCCCGCGCCGGTGTCGTCGCCGGAGTTGAAACCGTGGGTGTACTGCATGTCGACGATGCGGATCTCGCCCAGCATGCCCTTCTTGACCATGGCGGCCATTTGGTGCACCAGCGGATGGCCGGTGAAGCCGTAGGTCACGCCCACGATCAGACCCTTGTCCGCGGCCAGTGTCGCTACCTCTTCGCATTCGGCGACGGTGAAGAACAAGGGTTTTTCGCAGATGACATGCAGGCCCGCTTCCAGGCACGCCTTGGTGATCTCGAAGTGGGTAAAGTTGGGGGTGGCGATCGACACCACTTCTATGCCGTCTTCACGGGCGGTCTCGCCCGCGATCAGCTCCTGATAGGTGGTGTAGCAGCGATCTTCGGCCACCCCCAGCCGGGTGCCGAAGTCGCGGCCGCGCGCCGCGTCCAGGTCGAAGGCGCCGGCCAGCAGTTGGTAAGTGCCGTCGCGCAGGGCGCCGGTGCGGTGCTTGTAGCCCACCTGACCGGTGCGGCCGCCACCCACCATGCCCCAGCGCAGGGGCCGTGCGGTTGTTCTTTCTCCGTTTATCATGTCTTCATCCTCTTCAAAGTGGCGACCCTGTCGCTCCTGCCCCTCTTTGCACTCGGGTGCAAAGAGGGTGAAAAAAATTGCGAATTCGCTTCGCTTTATGCACCCGGTTGCAATTCGGTGCTTTAAAAAACCGACAACCTCTGTCGGTCACTCGGTTACAGGGGAAAAGCACGAATCCCTTCCCTTTTGCACCCGGTTTCAAATACACTAGAGCGCAAGCCAACCTTCTGTCAACATAAAATTCGAGCATGGCAAAAAACACACAGGAACAACAGGGCCGCAAGGTCACCGCCAGCGATGTGGCGCAGCGGGCCGGCGTCTCCAAATGGACCGTCTCCCGGGCCTTTACCGAAGGGGCGTCCATTTCTCCCAAGGCCCTGGAGCGGGTGCGGCGGGCCGCCGAGGAACTGGGCTATCGGCCCAACCTGCTGGCGCGCAGTCTGACCACCCGGCGGACCAATATCGTCGGCCTGGTGGTCGACGAACTGGGCAATCCCAATCTCGCCACTATCCTGGACGAGATCACCCGCCAGCTGCAGCAAAAGGGCTACATGGCCATGCTACTCAACATCACCTCGGAGCAGAGCTACCGCGCCGCCATGTCGTTGGCGGACCAGTTCCAGGTGGACGGACTGATCTTCCTCGGCACCATACTGAGCGACGAACTGCTGCAGTTGGCGAGGAACATCAGCGATATCCCGCTGATCGTGCTCTACCGCAACAGCGACAATCCGGACATTCACGTGGTCAGCACCGACGGCTACCGGGCCGGGCAGGAAATTGCCGCCCTGATGGCGGCCCAGGGCTATGAGCGCATCGGCTACATGGCGGGGCCTCCGGCGGAAACCAACCACCTCCGGCGCCTGGACGGCTTCCGGGAGGGGCTGGCCGAACGGGGCAAAGCCCTGGACCTTATCCTCGGCGCCGAGCATTACCAGCGGGAGCAGGGCTACCAGAGCCTGCTCCGCTACCTGGATACCACCCCGAGAGAGGTGCGGATAGCAGCCCTGTTCTGCGAGAACGACATACTGGCGATAGGGGCGCTGGAGGCGCTCAAGGTGCGCGGAGAGGAAGGGCGCATGGCCATTGTCGGCTTCGACGACATCGATCAGGCCGCCTCGCCCTGCTATGAGCTGACCACCTATCGGCAGCCGCTGCAGACCCTGGTCAGCGAGGCCATCCGCCGGCTGACGACAGTTGAGCCGCCGTCACGCTACCTGGCGCCCGGCGCCCTGGTGCTCCGGCGTTCTCATCTCAGGGGATAATAAAAAACCGGCCTGAGGCCGGCTTGGGGCATTCAGGGCAGGACTTTCCTGAAGGGTTTGACGATGACCGAGGCGTAGACGCCGGCGGCCAGGTAGGGATCGGCATCGGCCCAGGCCCGGGCGGCGTCCAGCGAGTCGAACTCGGCAATCACAGTGCTGCCGGTAAAACCGGCCTCGGCCGGGTCTTCGGCGTCGACGGCCGGGTTGGGGCCGGCCACCAGCAGCCGGCCTTCATCGGCCAGGGCCTGCAGCCGGGCCAGGTGGGCCGGACGGGCTTCCTTGCGCATGGGCAGGCTGTTGGGAACATCTTCACTGAAAATCACGTACCACATCAGGGTTGTCCTTCTTGTTTGGTGCCGTCCTGTGCCGGCAACTGGCGATAGAGATAAAAGGCGGTGGCGAAGGTGAAGGCCAGGGTCAGGCCGAGCAGGCCGAACACCTTGAAGTTGACCCAGAATTCCTGGGACAGGTAAAAGGCCACATAGACGTTGAGGGCGCCGCAGAAGGCGAAAAAGCCCACCCAGGCCAGGTTGGCCCTGTCCCAGATGGCATCCGGCAGGGGCATTTCCTTGCCCAGCATCTGCTTGATCAGGTTTTTGCCGAAACCGTAGCGGCTGACCAGCAGGCCGGCGGCGAACAGGGCGTTGACGGCGGTCACCTTCCATTTGATGAAGGCGTCATCCTGGAAGAACATGGTCAGCCCGCCGAAGAACAACACCAGTACCAGGGTGACGAGGTGCATTTTTTCCAGCTTTTTGTGCCGGAGCCACTGCACCAGCATCTGCACACAGGTGGCGGCCATCAGGGCGCCGGTGGCGGCATAGATGTCGACCGTCTTGTACACCACGAAGAAGATGATAAGCGGGATGAACTCGGCGAATTGCTTCATAGGAATGACCCGTACTGCGAATGTGGGCCCAGTTTACCCCCATGGCTGGCCGCAGGCAAAGTCGCCGGTCATTTATTCAATACAAAAGGGCCCGGTCCGATGCGGAGCCGGGGCCCTTTGCTTATGGGGAGACGACGAGAGGGAGCGGGGACTTAGCCCTGCACGCCTTCGGCGATAAAGTCCATGCTGGCCTGCACCGCCGGCAGCGGCTCATCCAGCTCGCACACTTCCCTGGCGAAGGGCTCGAAGGAGAAGTAGCCCCGGTAGCCGGCCTGGAGCAGGGTGCGGATCTGGCCGATATTGTCCAGCCGGTCCGCGGGGCCGACCAGCACCCGGTGGGCGTCCAGCATCTGCTCGTAGCCGATGGCGGTGTCTTCCACCCCGGAGATGTGCACCAGGCCGGTGAACTCGGGGAAGAACTCGGTTTCGCCCGCCACCCTGTGGTGGAAGGTGTCATGCACCAGGGCAAAGCGGCCCTCGCCGCCCACCGCCTGGATGGCGGCCACCGCGTGTTTTTTCAGCCGCAGGGAGGAGACGGGAAAGCCCAGCGGCTCCACGAAACCCTTGAGGCCGTGCTTTTCCAGTATCGGCTGGAGGCCGCGCAGGGCCTGCTCCAGGCTGGCGGGGTCCGAGCCCTGGAAGCTGCCGTCGTTGAGCGGGCACAGCACCAGGCCGGTGGCGCCACAGGCGGCGGCCAGTTCGGCCAGCCTTTCGGCCTGGGCGGCGCGCTCCTGGTTCCAGACGTTGAACGGATAGAGGGCGTTGATGCTCAGGATCTCGATGCCGAGTTCACGGGCCCGGGCGCCGATGGCGCGGGCGTTGTCCAGCTCGCTGATGCTGTTGTCGGCCACGTCGTTGCGCAGCTCCACCGCCTGCAGGCCCAGGGCCCTGGCGGTGTCGAGCAGTTCGAAGGCGCTCAGCCTGGGCGCCGTCATATGGTTCAGGGAGAAAGTCGGGGTCAGTTGAGACATCTTGATTCGGCTCCGTACATCACTTGTTGTAGAAGGTGGGGCGCTCGGCCATCACCACGGGTTCAATCTGGCCACTTTCCTGGGCCAACACGCAGGCATCGGCGGCCACGGCGGCGGCATAACCGTCCCAGGCGGTGGGACCGGACAGCTGCTGCTGTTCAATGCCCTTGATAAAGTCCTGCAGCTCGATGTCGTAGGCTTCGATAAAGCGCTGTTTCCAGTCGGTGAGGATGTTGGTGGCCAGTTTCGCTTCGGTGCGCAGCAGCAGGCTCTGGGGCTCGGGCAGGTTGGCGACGCCGGTTTCGCCCACCACCGAGCACTGGATGTCGTAGCCGTACTGGCAGTTGACGAAGATTTCCAGATCGATGCGCACGCCTTTCTGGGTTTCGATCAGCACGATCTGCGGATCGGCCAGGTGCTCGAAACGGTGGCGGGTACGTTTGGGATACACCACCTGCACCGTCTTGTAGTCGTCGTCCAGCAACCAGCGCAGCACGTCCAGCTCGTGGATGGCGGTGTCGACGATGGCCATGCTGGTGACATAGCTGTCGGGCACGGTCGGGTTGCGGTGGGCGCAGTGCACCATCAGCGGCTCGCCGATCTGGCCGGCGTCGATGGCCTGTTTCAGCAGCTGGTAGCCCTTGTCGTAGGGGCGCATAAAGCCCACCTGCACCAGGCGCTTGCCGGCGGCCACTTCGGCCTCGACGATATTGAGGCAGCCCCGGGCGGTGGTGGCTAGGGGTTTCTCACAGAACACGTACTTGCCGGCCGCGATGGCGGACAACACGAATTCCTCGTGGGTGGGTCCCCAGGAGGTGACCAGCACGGCGTCCACGTCGTCGGCCTTGATCAGGTCGTGGCCGTTGTCGTAGACCCGGGCGTCCAGCCCCAGTCGTGCTACCACCGCCTCGGCCTGGGCCCGGTTGACGTCGTTCACCGCCACCACCTGGCCGCCGGACAGGGTCTGGGTAATGCGGCGGGCGTGGTCTGCGCCGATGGCGCCGGTACCGATAACACCAATTCTGATTGTCATGTTTTTCCTCCAGCTCAAGGTCGTCTCGTCGGCCTGCGCCGACGCTCAGTGGTCTGCTTCCCGCAGGCCGGCATTTTTCGATGTTACCGGCTTGTTGGAATTTATGTTTCATGACCATCACTATAAGCAGTGGCGGGGCAGAAACGCCAAGAGCGTGATGATGGAAAGCCATCACCCGGGGCTATACTGGGCTCATGTCGGGATCTGGAGTGAAAAAACATGAAGAAGATCACGCTGGCGGAGGTCGCCAGACGGGCCGGGGTGGGGGAAGCCACGGTGGATCGGGTGTTGAACGAGCGGGGCAATGTGTCGCCGGACACCGCCGAGCGGGTGATCCGTATTGCCCGGGAGCTGGGATTGAAACGGGTGTTGCCCGACGAATGGCGCCGGCTGCGCCATATAGAGGTGTTCCTGAGCGACAGCGACACCTATTTCTTCAAACAGCTGAGCAAGAGCTTTATGCAGGCGGCCGACACCCTGGGCAAGCGGCGCCTGGTGCTGCACCGTACCTTTGTGGGCGAGCGGGAGCCGTCCCTGCTGGCGAAGAAACTGGGCGAGGCCGCCGCCGGCCGGGACGGCATCATCCTGTTCGGCTCGGATCATCCGGCGGTGGTGGCGGCGGTGAACGCCGCCACGGCAAGGGGAGTGCCGGTGATCACCCTGGTCACCGAGCTGCCGGGCACGGCGCCCCTTGCCCATGTGGGCATCGATCAATACGCCGCCGGGCGTACCGCCGGCTGGCTGCTGGGCCAGTGGTGCCGGGATCCCGGCGAGGTGCTGGTGGTGTGCGGCCCGCTGGAGGTGCTGGTGCACCGGGAGCGGATGCGGGGCTGCCGGGAGCGGCTGGCGGAATCCGCGCCCCATCTGCTGCCCCGGGTGCTGGAGGGCCGGGAGCAGAATGACCTTATCGAGTTCCTGGTGCGGGAGCGGCTGGCCGAGGGCCGGGTGGTGGCGGTGTACAACACCGGGCCCGGCAACGGCACCATTGCCCGCCTGCTGGCACGCCGGGATCTGGCCGGGCGTTGCGTCTTTATCGGCCATGAGCGCCACGCCACCACCGAAGATCTGCTAAAACGCGGCCTGATGCAGTTGACCCTGGATCAGAACCCCAGGCTGCACGCCTTTCGCGCCCTGGAGCTGCTGCTCAACCACCTGGAGCAGGGCCCCCGCGCCATCACCGGCGGGCGTATCGACTTCTCCCTGTTCACTCCCGAAAACATCGGCGGCTGAGCTGCCGTCCGCCGCTGTTGAAATTTACATTTCATTCTGTCCCGCTCCGTTCCGGGTCCTCGCGGGCCCGGGCGGGGCATGGGCACCGGCTTTTCTCCTTAACTTTGGGAGTGCTCATAACCTAATGATTTATATGGGTTTAATAAATTGATGCCCGAGCTGATGTTCGGGCCGGGAGCACCATAACAAGATCCATGTCAAAGAATTGTTATTTTTTGCTGTTTAGTGGTGATGGCGCCTTGCGAAAAATCATAAATTCCAACAATATTAATTTTGAAATAAACGTTCAAATAGGATGTTCGCAGGAACGACCATGCTCTCAACGGCTGCAGCGTGGTTTGGCAGCCTCAAGGAATGAAACACCGCTTCCCTACAAGGAGTAAGACCATGAAATTCAAGAAACTGATTGTTGCCTCCGCCCTGGCCTCGGTACTGCCCTTCGGCGCTTATGCCGAGGATATCAAGATCGGGGTGTCCATGGCGCTGTTCGACGACAACTTCCTGACCCTGGTGCGCCAGGCCATGCAGGAGAAAACCGCGGAGCTGGACGGTGTCAGTGCCCAGTTCGAGGACGCCAAGAACGACGTGGGGCAGCAATTGCAGCAGGTGGAGAGCTTCGTCAACCAGAAGCTGGACGCCATCGTGATCAACCCGGTGGATACCCAGGCGGTGGCGCCCATCATCAAACGCGCCGAGGCCGCCGGCATTCCCCTCATCTTCGTCAACCGTCGCCCCGAGGCCGCACTGCCCGACGGCATGGCCTTTGTCGGTTCCGACTCCAAGGTGGCCGGCCGACTGCAGATGGAATATATCGCCGAGAAGTTGGGCGGCAAGGGCAATGTCGCCATCCTGATGGGGGAGCTGTCCAACGAAGCCACCCGTGACCGTACCAGCGGGGTGGAAGAAGTGGCCGCCAAGTACCCGGACATCAAGATCATCGCCAAGGAAACCGGCAAGTGGTCCCGCAAGGAAGGCATCGACGTGACCAACAACTGGCTGCTGTCCGGTTACGAGATCGACGCCATCGCTTCCAACAACGATGAAATGGCCATCGGTGCCATCATGGCCCTGGGACCCAATCGCCTGAAGGACGTGATCGTGGGCGGGGTGGACGCCACCCCCGACGCCCTGGCCTTTGTCGACAAGGGCATGATGGCTCTGACCGTGTTCCAGGACGCCAAGGGCCAGGGCAAGGCCTCCATCGAAACGGCGGTGAAAATGGCAAAAGGGGAGGCCGTGGATAAAAACGTCATGATCCCCTACGAGCTGGTTTCTCCGGAAAACCACAAGGAATTCGTTGGACGTAACTAAGCCATCAACCGGGGCCCGCGGGCCGGGCCCCCTTGATACGTCTCGGAGGTAATCAGATGTACCCATATGTGCTCGAGGCCGAAGGCATCAGCAAAGGCTTCCCCGGTGTCAAGGCGCTGGACAACGTCACCCTGAAGATACGGCCGGGCAGTGTACACGCCCTGATGGGGGAAAACGGCGCCGGCAAATCCACCCTGATGAAGTGCCTGATCGGTATCTATACGCCCGACACCGGCACCATCAAGGTCAAGGGCAAGGAAATGAATTTCCGCGACACCATGGATGCCCTGCACTCCGGCATTTCCATGATCCACCAGGAACTGAACCTGGTGCCCCATATGACGGTGGCGGAGAATATCTGGCTGGGCCGTGAGCCCATGAAGGGCCTGTTCGTCGATCACGACACCCTCTACCGGGAAACCGACAAGCTGCTCAAGCAGCTCAGCATCAAGGTCAAACCCGACACCCTGGTGGGCGATCTCAGCATCGGCACCCAGCAGATGATCGAAATCGCCAAGGCGGTGTCCTACAACGCCGACGTGGTGATCATGGACGAGCCCACCTCGGCCCTGACCGAAGGGGAGGTGTTCCACCTGTTCCGCATCATCAACGACCTCAAGGAGCAGGGCAAGTCCATCGTCTACATCAGCCACAAGATGGACGAAATTTTCGAAATCACCGATGAAATCAGCATCTTCCGGGACGGCACCTATGTCGGCTCGGACAAGACCGAGCATTTCGACCGCCAGAGCCTGATCACCAGGATGGTGGGCCGCGAACTGACCCAGATGTTCCCCAAGTTCAACGACAACATCGGGGAAGAAGTGCTGACGGTGAACAACCTCTGCCGTGCCGGCAAGTTCCACGACGTGAGCTTTTCGCTCAAGCGGGGCGAGATCCTGGGCGTGGCCGGCCTGGTGGGTGCCGGGCGCAGCGAGGTGATGGAAAGCCTGTTCGGGGTGCACCCGGCCGACAGCGGCAGCCTGGTGCTGGAAGGGCAGGAGGTGAGCATCGGCTCTCCCGCCCAGGCCATCGATCTGGGGCTGGCCTTCCTCACCGAGGATCGCAAAAAATCGGGGTTGTTCCTGGTGCTGTCGGTGCTGGAAAACATGAGCATCGTCAAGATGCCCCGCTACATCGACGGCAAGGGCTTCGTCAGGCACGCGGACATGGTCAAGGACTGCATGGAGCAGATCCAGAAGCTCAACATCAAAACCCCGACCATGGATCAGATCATCAACAACCTGAGCGGCGGCAACCAGCAAAAGGTGCTGATCGCCCGCTGGCTGCTGGCCCAGCCCAAGATCCTGATCCTGGACGAACCCACCCGCGGCATCGACGTGGGCGCCAAGGCGGAAATTTACAAGCTTATCAGCGAACTGGCCAACCGGGGCGTGGCCATCATCATGGTGTCGTCGGAGCTGCCGGAAATCCTGGGCATGAGCGACCGGGTGATGGTGATGCACGAGGGGCATATCACCGGCATTCTCGACAGGGAAGAAGCCACTCAGGAAAAAATCCTCGAGCTGGCCTCGGAATAAGCGGTTATAAAGGAACAGGACTATGGAAAACGTAAAGGCAACGAAAGAAATGGCGGCAACGCAGAACAACGGCACCGCCTGGGACAACCTCAAGCGGAAGATGCCCAAGGACATGGGCATCTTCCTGGTGATGATCGGCATCGCCCTGGTGTTCGAGGTGCTGGGCTGGGTGTTCCGTGGCCAGTCCTTCCTGATGAACCCGGGCCGGCTGGTGCTGATCGTGCTGCAGGTGGCGATCATCGGCATCATCGCCGTGGGGGTGACCCAGGTCATCATCACCACCGGCATCGATCTTTCTTCCGGCTCCCTGGTGGCGCTGACCGCGGTGGTGGCGGCCAGCCTGGCGCAAACCGCCGACAGCATCTCGCCCATGTATCCGTCTTTGGTGGATCTGCCGGCCATAGTGCCGATAGTGGCGGGCATCGGAGTGGGGCTGTTGTGCGGCCTGATCAACGGTTGGCTGATCACCAAGACCGGCATACCGCCCTTTATCGCCACCTTAGGCATGATGGTGTCGGCCCGTGGCCTGGCCCAGTTCTATACCCAGGGCAACCCCATCAGCTTCCTGTCCGACGGCTTTACCTCCATCGGCCAGGGCTCGGTGCCGGTGGTGATCTTCCTGGTGGTGGCGGTGGTGTTCCATATCGCGCTCAAACATACCCGCTACGGCAAATACGTGTACGCCATCGGCGGCAACATGACCTCGGCCCGGGTGTCCGGTATCAACGTCGACAAGTACCTGATCATCGTTTATTCCATCGCCGGGGCCCTGTCCGGCCTGGCGGGCATCGTGATGGCGGCGCGAGTGAGCAGCGGCCAGTCCAGCATGGGCCTGGCCTACGAGCTGGACGCCATCGCCGCGGCGGTGATCGGCGGCACCAGCCTGATGGGCGGGGTGGGGCGCATCACCGGCTGCGTGATCGGCGCCATCATCCTCGGGCTGATGAAGAGCGGCTTCACCTTTATCGGGGTGGACAGCTATGTGCAGGACATCATCAAGGGCGCCATCATCGTCGGTGCCGTGGTGATCGACATGCGCCGCAACAAGGCCAAACGCTGATTACAGACTGCGAGTTTGCCCTTTTTCAGGCAGGTGGCTCAGGCCCCTGCCTGTTTTTTATGGGGCTTACACCCCGCTTCCACAGCATGAAACGAGCAGTCGTCGTTTCACCCTGACGGTGCCCGGAGTGGTGCTGAAACGGGATCCCGGTCAAACAAAATTTTACAAACCAGCCACAAATCGCGATCCAGATCATGGAATTTTTGTTTCAAAATTGATTTAAATGGATTGTTCGTTTAGTTTGTGTGCGAGATAAATCAATAACAACAACGTTACCTTGTTTTTACGCAGGCCTATGGCCAGGCAGCCATGCAAACGGAGGCATCATGACGCCGCAAGGAAGATACAACATCAAGTACGTACTGCTGATCTGCGCGGTATCCGCATTGGGAGGCCTGCTGTTCGGCTACGACACGGCGGTGATTTCCGGCGCCATCGGCCCCATCAAGAGCTATTTCGGGCTGGATGCCTTCGGCGTGGGCTGGGCGGTGTCCAACGTGGCCATCGGTTGCATCATTGGCGCCTTTGCCGCCGGCACCATCGCCGGCAAGCTTGGTCGCAAGAAAGCCCTGCTGTTGGCGGCCTTGCTGTTTACCGTTTCCGCTATCGGCTCCGCCTTGGTGGATACCTTCTTCTGGTTTATCGTCTACCGCCTGATCGGTGGGGTGGCGGTGGGCCTGGCTTCGGCAGTCTCGCCGATGTACATGTCGGAAGTCTCGCCCAAGGACATGCGCGGCCGGGCGATCGGCATGCAGAACTTCGCCATCGTGTTCGGCCAGGTGGTGATCTTCTCCATCAACTACCTGATCGCCAAGGGCGCGACCGAAGCCTGGCTGGTGGACATGGGCTGGCGGGTGATGCTGGGCTCGGAAGTGATCCCCTGTCTGCTGTTCTGCCTGGTGGTGAGTTTTATTCCCGAATCGCCCCGCTGGAACGTGATGCAGGGCAACGACGCCGCGGCACTGGCTACCCTGCGCAGGATCTACAACGGCCCCTATCCGGAAAAGGTGCTCAAGGAGATCAAGCTCTCGCTCAACCAGCGCCGGCTGGAGCAGCAGCAAAAGCGCAAGCTCAACTACCGCAACGACAGGGTATTCTGGTTTATCGCCTTCGTGGGCTGCATGATCGCCATCCTTCAGCAGGCGACCGGCGTCAACGTGATGATGTATTTTGCTCCCGTGGTGCTGGAGCAGGCCACCGGCAACAACGAGGCCGCCCTGTTCATGACCATCTGGATCGGGGTGATACAACTGATCGGTACCTCCATCGGTGCCTTTCTGATGGACAGGGTAGGGCGGGTGCCACTGCTGCGTATCGGTGCCATCGGCTCGACTGCCGGCTTGCTGGTGACCTCCTATTTCCTGTACCAGTCGGCGGATCTCTCCGGGGCAGAGGCGGTGCGCAACGGTTATTTCATCCTCTCCGGCATGCTGCTGTTTATGCTGTTCTTCGCCGTTTCCTGGGCCGTGGGGGCCTGGGTGGTGATTTCCGAAATCTTCCCCAACCGGATGCGCTCCGAGGGCATGTCCCTGGCGGTGTCCGCCATGTGGGTGAGCAACTTCATTATCGGCCTCGGCTTCCCGCTGATGAACGGCAATGCCTTCCTGCTCGAGCACTTCCACGGCGCCTTCCCCATGTGGCTGTTCGCCGGTTGCTGTGTACTGGCCTACTTCTTCGTCACCCGCTTCCTGCCCGAGACCAAGGGCGTGCCCCTGGAGCAAATGGAGGAGAC
This sequence comes from Zobellella denitrificans, assembly GCF_002237365.1. Classification (GTDB taxonomy): domain Bacteria; phylum Pseudomonadota; class Gammaproteobacteria; order Enterobacterales; family Aeromonadaceae; genus Oceanimonas; species Oceanimonas denitrificans. The sequence continues at coordinate 22,559 of NZ_NMUO01000001.1, read as the reverse complement.
CATGCTGACCAAAACCAACTTGGAAGCCCGGGAGGTACCGGTCGAGATGGCCCGGGCCAACGGCTGATGTCCGAAACCGGCCCCTGGGCCGGTTTTTTTTTTGAGGGGGCATGATGATCACCGATCCTTACTTCTACCTGGTCGCCGTGCCCGCCGTGCTGATCTACGGCATCGGCAAGGGCGGCCTGGGCGGTGCCCTGGGGGTGGTGGCGGTGCCGCTCATCAGCCTTACCACCCATCCCTCCACCGCCGCCGCCGTGCTGCTGCCGCTGCTGTGCCTGATGGACCTGTTCGCCGTGGCCTGGCACCACCGCCATGTGTGCTGGCGCCAAATTCGCCAGATCATCCCCGGCGCCCTGCTGGGGGTGGCGCTGGCGGGGCTGCTGATGGCCCGGGCGCCGACCTGGCTGCTCACCGGCTTTATCGGTATTGCCTCCATCCTGTTCTGCCTGCACCACTGGTTCAGCCCGCCGGTGCCGGCCAGGGCCGGCGGCCTGGGCCAGGGCACCCTGTGGGGCACCCTCACCGGTCTGTTCAGCACCACCATCCACGCCGGCGGGGCGCCGGCTAGCATGTACCTGTTGCCCCAGCAACTGGAGAAACGGCTGCTGGTCGGCACCATGGCGGTGCTGTTCGCGCTGATCAACCTGATGAAGCTGGTGCCCTATGCCCTGCTGGGCCAGCTCAACCCCGGCAACCTGCAAACCGCCCTGATGCTGGTGCCGCTGGTGCCGGTCGGGGTCTGGCTCGGGGTCTGGCTGGTCCGAACCGCCAGCCAGCGGCTGATCTACCGGCTGTGCTACGGGCTTTTGTTCCTCTCCGGCCTGCACTTCCTGCAACTGAGCCTCCGGAGCTGGTGGTGATCAGCCCGCCACATTGAAAGGGGATCACCCGCACCCGGGAAGGTCCGGATGGATGGTCTCGGTCCTTAAAGCAAGAAAACAAAGTTTTGCTCTGCTTTTTTATTCAGACTTCTCTCCGGTGTGCCCTATAACGCAACTCCTGCCTTTAGCCAACATCCACAAAGCGCAAGAAATCGAATATGGGTCCGGTCGGCTTTTGCTCTAATAACAGCACATTAACAACGGCGTAAAGCCCTATTCGAGGTGCCATCATGACCATGCACATCACCAGTGCCCCCTGCTGCTGGGGCGTGGACGACGTCAACAATCCCCACCTGCCGCCCTGGCAAAGGGTACTGGGCGAGGCGGCCCAGGCCGGCTACCGGGGCATCGAGCTCGGTCCCTACGGCTACCTGCCGCTGGATATCGATCTGGTCGGCACGGCGCTCGAGGCCAACGGCCTGAGCGTGGTGGCGGGCACCATCTTCGACGATCTGGTGGACCCGGCCAACCTCGACAACCTGCTCCGCCAGACCCGTGACATCTGCGACCTGCTCACCCGCTTGGCCCGGTTGCCCAAGGCGCCGGGCCAGCGCTTCGCCGCCCCCTACCTGGTGCTGATCGACCATGTACACGCCGAGCGCAGCCTGGTGGCCGGCCACCCGGAGCGTGCGCCCCGGCTCTCGCCCGAGCGCTGGCGGCAGGCCATGGCGCACATCGAGGCCATTGCCACCCTGGCCCGGGACAGGTACGGGGTGCGGGCGGTGATCCATCCCCACGCGGGCGGCTATATCGAATTCGAGGACGAAATCGAGCAACTGGTTGCCGATATCCCCGCCGAGGTGGCCGGCCTGTGCCTGGACACCGGCCACCTCTACTACTCGAAGATGGATCCGGTGAGCTGGCTGCGGCGCTACGCCGGGCGCATCGACTACCTGCATTTCAAGGACATAGACCCCGAGGTGTACGCCGAGGTGATGGCGGAGCCGGTGGACTTTTTCGCCGCCTGCGCCCGGGGCGTGATGTGCCCCATCGGCCGGGGCGTGCTGGACTACGACGCCATCCACGCCCTGCTCAAGGAGCTGGACTACCAGGGCTATATCACGGTGGAGCAGGAGCGGGATCCGCGCAACGCCGCCGGCAGCCTGCAGGATGTGGCCGCCAGCCTGGCCTTTCTGCAAAGCAAGGGGTTTTAGGGCAGACGACTGATTGAACCTAATTAAGGAGAAACCGCAATGATTTATGGAGAACGCAAGGTCAAGGCACCCATCCGCTGGGCCATGGTGGGTGGCGGCAAGGGCAGCCAGATTGGCTATATCCACCGCTCGGCGGCGCTGCGCGACCACAGCTTCCAACTGGTGGCCGGCGCCTTCGACCTCGACCCCGAACGGGGCCGGGAATTCGGCGCCGGCCTGCAGGTGGCGCCCGAGCGCTGCTATGCCGACTACCAGACCCTGTTCGCCGCAGAGGCCAAACGGGAAGACGGCATCCAGGCGGTGTCCATCGCCACCCCCAACGGCACCCACTTCGCCATCAGCAAGGCGGCGCTGGAAGCCGGCCTGCACGTGGTGTGCGAAAAACCCCTGTGCTTTACCCTGGCCGAGGCCGAGGAGCTGCGCGCCCTGGCCGAGCGCCGGCAGCGCATGCTGTGCGTGACCTACGGCTATGCCGGCCACCAGATGATCACCCAGGCCAGGGCCATGATCGCCAACGGCGAGCTGGGCGAGATCCGCATGGTGCACATGCAGTTCGCCCACGGCTTCCACAGCGAGGCGGTGGAGCAGGGGAACCCCAGCACCCGGTGGCGGGTGGATCCCCGTTACGCCGGGCCCAGTTATGTGCTGGGGGATCTGGCCACCCATCCGCTCTATCTGTCCGAAGTGATGCTGCCACAGCTGAAGATTGAAAAGCTGCTGTGCGCCCGCCAGAGCTTCGTGCAGAGCCGGGCACCGCTCGAGGACAACGCCTATGTGCTGATGCAGTACAGCGGCGGGGTGATGGGGCACCTCTGGGCCAGCGCGGTCAACGCCGGCTCCATGCACGGCCAGAAGATCCGGGTGATCGGTTCCCGGGCCAGCCTGGAGTGGTGGGACGAGCAGCCCAACCAGCTGCGTTTTGAAATCCAGGGCGAGCCGGCGCGCATCCTGGAGCGGGGCATGGGCTACCTCTACCCCGAGGCGCGGGAGGACGATCGCATCGGCGGCGGCCATCCCGAGGGCTTGTTCGAATCCTGGTCCAACCTCTACTACCGTTTCGCCCTGGCGATGGAAGCCTGCGACGCGGGCGAGCACGACCGGGTGAAGGCCCTGCACATCCCCGGCATCGAGGCCGGGGTGGCAGGGGTGCGCTGGGTGGAAAACTGCGTGCGCTCGGCGGATCTGGGCGCGGTGTGGGTGGATTACCGCTGAGGGGCGGGCTTGCGCCGCGCGCTCCCCGGGGACAAGATAAGCGGGTGTGCCCACCAGGAGAGACGGCGTGATACAGCATTTTGTCAGCGGCAAACGCCGGGGCCGGCTGGAGCAGGAGCAGCCGGCCGAGCTGATGTACCTCTGCCTGGCCGACGCCGGCGATACCCGGTTGCCCCGGGCCATGCACCGGCACGACGACCGGGTGGAGATCGTCTTTATTCGCGAGGGCAGCGGTACCCATATCATCGACGGCCGCGCCTACAGTACCGGGCGGGGCGATCTGCTGATCTACAACGGCGGTGTGCTGCACGACGAGTCCGCCAACCCCAATGAGGGCATGAGCGTCTATTGCTGCGCCTTCACCAACCTCAAGCTCAAAGGCCTGCCCAAAAACACCCTGAGCCGCGGCCGGGTGCGGATCCCCACCGGCGAGCGCCATGGGGAATTCGACAGCCTGTTCGGGCTCTTGCATGCCCAGATCCGTTCCGAGCACAAGCTCAGCCTGGCCTGCTGCGATCACCTGCTGCAGGCGCTGCTGCTGATGGTGTCCAGCCTGATCGACGAGCAGGACGCGGAGGAGGCGGAAGCCCGCTATGAGCTGGGCGAAAGCGTCAAGCGCTATATCGACCGGCACTACCAGGACGAGCTGGATCTGGGCCGGCTGTCCGAGGCGCTCAACATCAGCCCTTATTACCTCGCCCACCGCTTCAGGCAGAGCGTGGGCTGCTCGCCCATCCAGTACCTGATCCGCCGGCGCATCGGCGAGGCCCAGACTTTGCTTATCAACACCGGGCTCAGCGTCACCGACATCGCGCTGATAGTGGGCTACGACAACCCCAACTACTTCAACACCGCCTTCCGGAAGGTGGTGGGCATCCCCCCCGGCCGGTACCGCCGGCAATACCTGGAATAGCTCTGCCGCGCGCCGGCTCCGTGCCAGCCTGCTCCAAACCGGCCCGCGCCGGCCGACGAAGTTAACGAATTGTGTCGCCAGTCACAGTTCCGCCAAAGAGCGCTTGGATTTTTAAATTCACAATTTCACCAAACGAAATAAATGTTTTATCATCACTTCCAGCAGAATCAGTCATTCACCAACCAGGGGGAGCGGATGTCCAAGTTATTATCCAAGCGCCGGCAACCGGACAGCCAGGGCGCCATCCAGCGCATCACGCCGGAATCGGCCGGCTGGGGCTATGTGGGCTTCGAGGTGTATGAACTGGACGCCGGCCAGAGCCTGAGCCAGGACACCCTGGACCGGGAAGTCTGCCTGGTGCTGGTGGCGGGCAAGGCCAGCGTACGCACCCGCGAGCTCAGCCTCGATGCCATCGGCGAGCGGATGAGCCCCTTCGAGCGCAAGAAGCCCTACGCCGTCTACGTGCCCAACGACGATCATTTCACCGTCACCGCCGACACTAAAGTAGAGCTGGCGGTATGCAAGGCGCCGGGTTTTGGCAACCACCCGGCGCGGCTGATCGGCCCCGACAGCATCGATGCCGAGCACCGCGGCAAGGGCCACAACCAGCGCTATGTGCACAACATCCTGCCCGACACCGCCGAGGCGGACAGCCTGCTGGTGGTGGAGGTGTTCACCGACGAGGGCTGCACCAGCTCCTACCCGTCCCACAAGCACGACCGGGATGCCGAGCCGGGCGAAACCTACCTGGAAGAAACCTATTACCACCGCTTCGATCCGCCCCAGGGCTTTGCCCTGCAGCGGGTCTATACCGACGATTTCGAGCTGGACGAGTGCATGGCGCCCTACAACCAGGACGTGGTGCAGGTGCCGAAAGGCTACCACCCGGTGGCCACCATCGCCGGCTACGACAACTACTACCTGAACGTGATGGCCGGGCCCACCCGCAAGTGGCGCTTTACCTGGGAGGCCGATCACGCCTGGGTGAATTCCGATAACTATCCCAAAAGCAAGTAACCCAAGAACAAGCAAGCCAACACAAGCACAAGGAGAGGGTAAATGATTAAGGTGGCATTGATTGGCGCCGGCCGCATCGGCCAGGTGCATTCGGCGAATATCGTGGCGCACCCCGAGAGCCGGCTGGTGGCCATCGTGGATGCGTTCCCGGAAGCGGCCCTGAGCCTGTCCGAGAAAACCGGCGCGCCGGTGAAGACCCTGGAAGAGGTGATGGCGGACCCGGGCATCGACGCCGTGGTCATCGGCTCGGCCACCGACACCCACGCCGATTTTATCGAGCTGGCGGCCCGCAGCGGCAAGGCCATCTTCTGCGAAAAGCCGGTGGATTTGAGCCTTGCGCGGGTGCAGGCCTGCCTCAAGGTGGTGGAGGAGTGCCGGGTGCCGCTGCTGGTGGGCTTCAACCGCCGTTTCGATCCCAACTTTGCCGCCGTGCGCAACCGCTACCAGCAAGGCCAGATCGGCAAGGCCGAGTCGGTGCTGATCGTGTCCCGGGATCCGTCGCCGCCCCCGGTGTCCTACATCCAGCGCTCCGGCGGCCTGTTCCGCGACATGACCATCCACGACTTCGACATGGCCTGCTACCTGGTGGACGAGCCGGTGGTGGCGGTGACCGCCCGCGGCAGCTGCGTGGTGGACCCGGCCATCGGTGAGGCCGGCGATATCGACACCGCCGTGGTCACCCTGGAGTTCGCCTCCGGCGCCCTGGGCACCATCGTCAACACCCGCCGCTCCGGCTTCGGCTACGACCAGCGCATCGAGCTCCTGGGCGCCGAGGGCATGCTCAGGGCCGAAAACCAGCTGGAAAACACCGTGCTGCTGGCCAACGAGCAGGGCACCGCGGTGGCCAACCCCCAATACTTCTTCCTGGAGCGCTATCATGCCGCCTACAAGGCCGAGTGGGCCCACTTCGTGGACGTGGCCCTGGGCCGGGCCCAATGCCTGAGCGGCGGCAAGGAAGGCGAGCAGGCACTGCGCCTGGCCGACGCGGCGGTGGAGTCCTGGACCACCGGCAAGACGGTCCGCCTGTAAGGCCAGGGGCCGCGCCATGCCACCGCTGTGCCGGCCCTGTCCGTAGGCTCAATGTCAGTCGACCAAAAAACGGCGGCGGGGTTGGGTTACCCACATGTAGGGTCGACTTCAGTCGACCAAAATACGGCGCCGGGACCTGGGCTGGTCCCATGCAGGGGCGACTTCAGCCGACCAAACCATGGTTCCGGGCTTGGGGTGGCCCACTGAAGTGGGCCTGCCATGGTCTTGGCGCGGGTTGCGCCGCTGAGGTGGGACCTTATCAAGTCTGTTTTTGTTTCTCGATGGGTTTCAGATCTTTTGGGTCTGAGTTTTGCGCCTGCTCCTTGAGCAGGCGCTTTTTTATATCCCCTGTTGCCACTGCTGCTCGCCGGTGGCGAGGGCCTGGGCAAGGGTATCGATGCTGGCATCGGGCAGGGTCTCGGGCAGCAGGTCGGCGCCGGCGCTGACAAAGAGCTGGGCATAGGCGTTGCGCAGGTCGGCGTAGGCCAGATCGCGGCGCAGCTTGGCCTGCAGGTTGTTCAGCTCACCCTGGATCAGTTCCAGCTCACCGATGGCCTGGGCCTGGTGACGGTTGCGCAGCTGTATCACAATTTGCTCGTCCAGTCCGGCCAGCTCCTGGCTGGTGGCGAACTGACGCCGGGCCTCGTTGAAGTTGGCATTGGCCACATAAAGCTGGGCCAGCACGGCCATCGACATGGCCTGGCGCTTGGCGGTGGCCACCTGTTCACCGGCCTTGGCCGCTTTGATGGCGGCCGGGCCCGAGAGCACATTGAACAGGTTCCAGGTGATCTTGACGCCATAATCGGCCCAACTGTTGTTGGAGAGGAAGTCGTTGCTGTCATAGTGACCGCCGGCGGAGAACTCCAGCCCCGGCAGCAGCCGCAACATGGCCTTGCGGGTTTCGGTGGCGCTGATCCGGCTCTGGTAGTCCTGCTCGCGCAGCTCGGGGCGGCTGGCCAGGGCATCCTGTTCCAGTTGGTGCAACGGCACCGCAACCTCGGGCACCTCATAGTGGCCGGTATCGGCCAGGGTAAAGTTGCTGTCGAGCGGCAGGTTGATGAGGGCCGCCAGCCTGGTCTTGGCCAGCGACAAGGCCCGACGCTGTTCCTCCAACCGGCGGGTGGCTTCAATCAGGGAACGCTGGTAGCTCAGGTTTTGCACCATATCGCCCAGCTTCTGCTGCTGCAGCCGGCTGCTGTCCTGGCGGGCCTGAGCCACCCGGGCCAGCAACTGGTCTATCTGTTGCAGCAGGCGCTCGGCGGCCACCGCCTGCCAGTAGGCGGAGCGTACGTCCTGGGTAATGGTATGCAACACCTTGCGCCGGCGCTCCTGCATGATCAGTCGCTGATCGGCCTGTTGTTTGGCACTGAGGTAGCCCACCCCAAAGTCGAGTACGTTCCAGACCATGTTCAGGTCGGCTACCTGGCGGTGTTGCTCCTGCGAGGTGGAGGGCTCGAGCGACTGGGTGCCGGTTTCGATACTTTCACTGCTGGACGCACTGACATTGCTGCGGCCCACATAGCCGGCCTGGGCGGTAATGCGCGGCAGCAGGTCGAAGTTGGCCAGGTCGAGCTGGCGTTCGGCCATGGCTTCTTCCATCAGTTTCAGGCGGGCTTCCAGGTTGTATTTGACCGCCCGTGCCATGGCCTGATGCAGGGTGAGCGGGCCTGGCAGCGGCTCCTGGTCCTTGAACATGAGCACCATATCCTGCTCGGCCCGCTGCAGGCTGGCCTGGCGATCGATGGGCTGGCTGGTAACGGCGCAGCCGCTGATGAGCAGGGCGAGGATGCTGATGCTGAGCTGTTTTTTGTAGGCCATGGATGTGACGGCTCCCTTGTCTTTGCGCATAATTGATTGGTTTTCCCTAAAATATTGCGATGGTTCAGGCATGTTGCTGCTCCGCCAACTGGGCGAGTGCCCGGGCCAGTTGTTGTTGTTGCCGTTGTTCCTGTTCGTTCCATTGTTGCAGCTGTGCAGTCAGGCTAGGCACAGCACTGTCCAGGCCGCGCTGGGCCAGGCCACCGTCCAGGTTGTCGCCCAGACCGGAGCCGAATACGTCACCAAAGCCACCGCCCGGCCCGCCACTCAAACCTCCGCCCAGTCCACCACCCAGGCCATAGCCTCCACCGGAAAGGCTGCCGAAGCCGCCGCTGAACAGGCTGCCGATGGTCGAGCTGTTGCCGGGAACGTCGCTGCTCACCAGGGTTGAACCACTGAACACCTGGCTGAGATAGCTGGGGGCCGAGCTGTTGGCGGAAAGGAAAATATTGCCCAGGGGCGTGATGCCGCTGCTGGTTGGTTCACTTAAGAGCGAGCTGTTGGCGGCCAGCGGTTGAGGAGCGAATAAGTCGAGTAGTCCGGTTATCAGCCGTGTCGGCTCTGGAGTTGGCTGCTGGGTACCTTGTTCAACGCGAAATTCTGGGTCACCACCGGTCGTCAGCCTGGTGTAGCTATCGCCAGTCGCACCTTTGTTCAGGGGGTTGCCGGCATTATCCACCAACTGGTTGTCGGCGGTGAGTTGCAGGCTCAGGGTGCCTTCACCGGTAATGTTACCGATGATAACGCGATACTGGCTGCCGCCTAAGGCATTAATCTTGGTGATAGTGGCGGTCAGGTTGCCGGTGGTACTCAATGTGAAATGGCCAAGCTCGACCCCATTGACGGTTTCGCTGAATTCAACGAGATAGCTGACAGAGTCGCCACCGATGATAGCAGGGCCCTCTCGGATGATAGTGGCGGTGGGTAATACGGAGTCTATGTGCACCATGGTCGTATCGCCCACGGCATTCAGCGTGGTATTGGCATCGTTGCCAATGGCATCCCGGAGATGGCCGCCGTTGCTGTCGATGGTACTGCCAAGGCTGATGCCATCGAGGTCGAGCTGGCCGTTGCCCACCTGGGCTCGGAACACCAGCGCCATGGTGCCCGAGCCGCTCAGATAATTGGCATAGAGGGTGCCGCCGGTATCGAGGGTAATGGCGATACGCGGGGTGCCGCCGGCGGTGTCGACCAGCACCGCCTCGTCGAAGTTGACGGTGAAGTCCAGATTCTCTCCGGCGACATAGGTGCCGTTGGCCGGGACGCTGACCGATCCCACCGTGGGTGCCACGCCATCGATAAGGATATCGTGCTGGCCGGCGATGGAGTCGGCGCTGCCGAGGGCCGGCAGGGTGAGAATTGCATCGTCGCTGGTGGCGCTGCGGATGGTGGCGCCGTTCAGTGTCAGCGCGCCGGTGGAGTGATAGTCGAGATCGGCGCTGAGATCGCCGGCTTGTACCGTGTAGCTGAAGCTCAGGGTGTTGCTGCCGGAGCCGGAGACATAGCTGGCCTCACGGTCGACGCTGCCGGTCTCCAGCAGCAGCGTGGGCGTGCCGCCGGCGGTGTTGACGGTCACCACCTGGTCGAAGGCGACCGTCACGGTGATGACGTCACCGACCTTGTAGCCACCGTCCGGGTTGGTCACCTGCACGCCGGTGACCTTGGGATTCAGGCTGTTGACGGTGATGGCGATGGTGTCGTCGTCGCTCAGGCTGCCGCCAGAACCGCTATTGCCCAGATCGTTGCTGACGATCTGCAAGGACGCCGGGCCGTTGTAGCCTCCGGTCGGGGAGAAGGCCAGGCCGTTCAGCGCCAGGTTGATATCGGCCAGCGTGCCCTCGAAGGTCATGGTCGCGTCGGCGGTGCCGCTACCATTGATAAAGGACAGGCCCGTGGTGCCGCCCAGGGTAAGCAGGCCATTGCTGGCGGTAAGGGTGACGCGCACGCTGCCGCTGCCCGCGTCCACATCGCTGACGGAGATCGGGTTGCCATTGCCGCTGGAAAACACCAGCACGCTGTCCTGATCGACCGACTGCGCGCCCGGCACGCTGTTCACCGGCGCATCGTTGACCGCCGTGACCACCAGGGTGACCGTGGTGCTGTCGCTCTGGGCACCGCCGCTGCCGGTATTGCCGCCGTCGTCGATCTCCACCGAGAGCACCACGTTGCCGGTGGCGTTCAGCGCAGTCAGGAAGTTGACCTGGCTGGCGGCGATAAAGGCATTGAGGTCGGCGAGACTGCCGGTGAGGGTCAGGCTGCCGGTGCCCGAACCGGCCACCGTCACCCCGCTGCCGCTGGTGGCGGACAGGCTGCCGCTGCCGACGCTGAAGGTGGCCGTCACCGAGCCGCTGCCGGCGTCCACGTCGATGAAGCTGATGCCGGTCAGGGCGGTGCTGACATCCTCATCGACGTTGATGGATACCGGCGCGGAGATTACCGGCGCATCGTTGACCGCGGTGACCTGCAGCGTGATGGTCTCGCTGGCGGTCTGCGCGCCGCCGCTGCCGGTATTGCCGCCGTCATCGATGCCAACGGTCAGGGTCACGTCCGCCGTGGCGTTGGCGGCGGTGGTGAAGCTGACATTGCTGCCGGCGATAAAGGTATTGATGTTGGCGATACTGCCGGTCAGGGTCAGCGCGCTGCTGGTTCCCCCCACCATAACGCCCCCTCCGCTGATAGCGGCCAGGCTGCCGCTACCCACCGAGAACGTCACCGTGACCGAACTGGAGCCTGCATCCACGTCGCTGAAGCTGATGCCGGTCAGCGCGGTCGCGACGTCTTCGGTCACGCCGATCGAGCCGGGTGCCGTCACGACCGGCGCGTCGTTGACGGCGGTGACGCTGACCTGCTTGGTCGCCGCATTGCTGTCGGCATCGCCATCGTTGACGGTGAAACTGATGGTGCGATTGGCGGTGCTGGGCGCATCCGAGCGGTTGCTGTAGGTGACGCTGCGCAGCGCGGCCTGCCACTCGGCCAGGGTGGCGCTGGCGCCGGCCGAGGTCAGGGTCAGCACGCCGGTGGCGGCGTTGTAGCTGGCGCTGATGTTACCCATGGTGCTGCCGTCGTTGGTGAACGCGAGCAGGTCCTGGCCAGTGGCAAAGTTGCCGGTGATGGCGACAGTGGCACTGGCGAAGGTGATGTTGTCCACATCGCTCAGCGTCAGGCCGGCGTCGATCACCGTGGCGCTGCCGTTTTCCGTGAAGGCGTTGCTGCCGCCGGACGTGGTGACCACGGGCGCGTCGTTCACCGGGGTGACGGTGACGCTGATGGCGCCATCGGCCGGGCCGGTGCCGGCGGCGTCGCGAATGTGGGTAGTGATGGTGAAGTTCTTGTCGTTGTCGGCCGAGGGGGTCAGGGCGACGGCGGCCAGCGCGGCGTTCACATCCGCCACCGAGCCGGTGACCGCCCACACGCCGGTGCCGGCGTTGTAGGTGGAGGTGGCCGAGCCGAAGGTGCCGGTGGAGAGCGTACCGGCCGCCGGATCGGAGAGGGTCAGCGCGGCGGTGATGGTGTCTCCGGTATCCGGGTCGGTCACCACGATATCGTCCAGCGCCACCGCGCCGCCGCCTTCGGTGGCGGCCTTGCTCTGGGTGAGGTTGGTCGCGGTCGGGGCATCGTTCACCGGCGTGACATCCAGGGTGATGGTGCCATCGGCAGGGCCGGTATTGGCTGCGTCGCGAACACGGGTGGTGATGGTGACGTCCTGATCCCAGTTCGCCGTCGGGTTGAACGCGACTGCAGCCAGCGCAGCATTCACATCACTTACCGAACCGGTGACAGTCCATACACCAGTACCACCATTGTAGGTGGAGGTCGCAGAGCCAAAGGTGCCGGTGGTCAATGCACCCGCCGCCGGATTGCTCAAAGACAAGGTGGCGGTGATGCTGTCGCTCCCATCGGGATCCGTGACCACAATGTCGCCAAGTGCCACGCTGCCGCCCGGGTCTTCGGTATAAGCGACTGTCTGGGTCAGGTTGGTGGCAGTGGGCGCACTGTTCGGGTTGTAGGTCGAATTGATGGTGCCGGTACCCGACAGATTTTCCCCGCTGGCGCCTGCCGAACCTGCACTATTACCGTTCACGGCGTTGGAGCCGCCGGCTCCACCGGCGCCGAAGTTCTGATTATCGGTACCGGTCAAATCGACCGTGGAACTCTGGTAGTTGAGGGTGCCGAGTACATAGATGCCGCCCACGCCGAAGCCGCCATCTGCGGCGTTAACGGATTTGCTCGATCCCGCCCCGCCGCCACCGGCCGCCAGGTTGTCGGTCACGGTCGTGGCGGCCATGTTCACAGTGGCGCCGGCCGCGATATGCAGGGCACCCACGGCATTGCCGCCCCGGCCTACCAAGGGAGCTTCAGAAGCGCCGGCGCCGCCACCGCCGCCACCGATGCTGGTGCCACCGGTACCGGCCATTCCGCCGTTGCCGCCCGCAGAGTAGCCAACGTCCTGTGAGCCACCCGCACCGCCGACGGTGCTGCCACCTTTACCCGCCTGATAACGATAACCATACTCAATGGGGTTGTAGCCGCCGATACCGCCAACACCGCCGCCGCCAACGCCTCCTAGATAAAGACCATTAGCACCACCGTTACCGCCGCCAATACCGCTGAAACCACCACCACCGCCGCCGCCATAACCATAACCGATGCCGCCGCCGTTACCGCCGCCGCCGGCCGCCCGGTTGCCGGTAATGGCCACGCCGGATAAGGTCAGCGTGCCGCCGCTCGCCCGAATGCCGGCCCCCAGGGCATCGCCGCCGTTCACGCTGTTGTAGGCGCCGCCGTTACCACTGACGAGACCGTCGCGCACGGTGAGGTTGGAGATGCTGACGTCGCCGGAACGAATCTCGAGCACGCGACCGTAGTAGTTCGCATCGAGGGAGAAGCCGCCGCCGACGATCTCCAGGGTCTGGCCGTCGGTAATGTTGATATCGACAAAGGTACGCTGCCCGTCGGAGCCGACAAGCATGTCGTCGGTGCCGGTCGCGCTGATATTGCCGAGGAAGGTGATGGTGTCCGCTTGGCCGTTGCTCGCCGAGGTGGAGAGCGCCGTGCGCAGCTCGCCGATGGTGCTGACCGAGAAGGTGGCGAGCTGGTAATCGTAGCCCTGCAGGTCGTAGGTGTTCAGCGCATGGCTGGTGGCGATCTGGCCGGTACTGATTTCCAGCTCCCAGTTGCCGCCGCCCAGGGTGCCGCCGGTGCTGTCGGTGGACGCTGCCACATCGGCGCCGGTCAGGCCGGCCAGGCCGTTAAGGAACGCCAGACCCTTGTCGCCGGCGCCGACATCGCAGCCGTAGAGTAGGATATCACCCTCGGCGGTCAGCGCCGAACCGATGGCCGCCAGTTGGCCGGCGTAGGCGTCGAGGTTGCCGCCGTGCAGCGGCGCGTTGCCCAGCAACAGCACGCCCTGGTCGCCATGGGAGAGGATATGGATGGCATCGATGCCGGAGCGTCCGGCCAGCGTATCGGCGATCTGCTGCACGCCGTCGTGCCGGCTGTCGAGCAGTATCACTTCGGCGGCGGGGTCGACCGAGCGCAGCAGCTCCTGGTAGTCCGGCAAGCGGGTGTCGACAAAGACCACTTCCTTGCGCGGGCCGTCGCCGACGGCCTGGGGAGCCGGGCGGGTGTCCGACAGAGAGGCTTCCTGGCTATCGCCGGCTGGCGCCTTGTCCTGGGGCACAGTGTCGACCGTATCGGCCACCGTAGCGGCCACCGCGCCGTCGAACAGCATCCGCGGCTCCAGCGCGCGCATCAGCGAAGCTTGCCCCTGTGCCGCAGCCTCGCCGCGGGTCTTGCCGGTCGTTTCCGTGCGGGAAGTTCCGCCCTTGATCCACCACATCGTCGTTCTCCTTGCCACGTTCGCGCAATTGCATCGGCATTGCCGGCCATCACACCGGCATACTGGTTTGGGTTCCATTGGGTTGAGGCGATCCCGCCTCTTTGGCCCTGATCACATTGGCGGCGCTGTGCCGGGCACTGCGCCAGAAATCGAGGTTGGCGTACTGCTCGAACAGATCCGGCGGCAAAATGGTCGTCCGCGGCTCCAGGGCGACCCTGGGCTTGACCTTGTGCAGTCCGGCCAGGCCCAGTGCCTGATCGAAGGCGGGGGCATCGTAATGCAGGTGCTCTACATCATGTTCGAAGTAGGGCTCGCCGATAAAATCATAGATAAGCCGCAACACTTTCTCCGGGGCCTGGGCCAGCAGGTCGTACTCCACCAGCAGCAGCGATTTGGCATGTTCGCCGTAATAGGCTTCCTTGAGTGCCGCCCAGGCGAACCCCACCAGACGATTGCGCTGGGCCAGGGTATCGACCCGGCTGTATACGGTGTTGCGTTCGGTTTCATCGCTGAACAGCTTGGTGTTTTCGAACGGATTGGCCCGGTAGCGACGTTCGATACTGTCCATCACCCAGGCCACATTGCGCACACAGGCGATCACCCTGGCGTCGGGAAACAGCTCCATCAGGGCCGGCAGCTTGCTGCACCAGAGGCGGTTGGTATCGAAAATCACCGGCGAGCCGCCCAGCTCGGCGTAGTAGTTGTAAAACAGCCCCTGCAGCAGCCGTTTACGCTGCGCCTGGGTAATGACGGGGCCGAACTCGCTGCCGGCGCCGAACTGGTTAAGCATGGAGGAAAACAGGCTGCCCACCGGACTGGTCATGCCCGCGTGGAAACGCGGATTCTGCTGCAGCAGGGCGGCCAGCAGGGTGGAGCCCGAGCGGGGCAGGCCGGAAATAAAATGAAAGGCGGGGTGGGAGTTCAAGCCGTTTTTCCTCCTTGAATAAACCATGGCATGGCCGGCCAGGCCGACCATGCGCAATCACCTCAGGCGCGGGTGGGGTAGATCCCCTGCAGCGCAATGATGTAGTTCGAGCCCAGGTAAGGGTTGCGGATATTCACCGGCTGGCTGCTTCCGGCCATCCCTACCTGCTCGGGGGACATGGCGACGGGATTGCTCAGGCTGTTGGACCAGATGGTGGCGCTGCCCTGACCCCCGCCCGACGCACCCAGCACGTTATTGGCCGGCGTGGGGGCATTCACGGGTTCCGATACGCTGCCGGCGACGGAAATGGTATGGCTATGCGCCGGCATCTGGGCGTTGGTCAGGGTCACGGTTTCCTGTCCCGATTTTTGCCCCAGATTGACCGGGTTCAGGCCCGGGCCGGTGCCCATGCCGACCGGGCTACGGCCGCGCAGATCGGGCAGGGCAAAGGTGGTGCTGCCGTTGCCGCCGTAGCTGTATCCCAACAGGGAAAACAGTGCCTGGTTCTGGTTGACCGGCAATTCCCGGCCATCGCAAAAGGCCCATCCTTCGGGTTCGAAGTTAAAGGCGACCAGGCGGATTTCTCCGATAAAAGGGTCCATTTGATTGCTCCTTGCTGTGGATAAAGGGTGATGGAACATCGGATCAAGCTTGCCATATGAAGATGACGGCTTGGTCATTCGGCTGTCAGGTGTGGCTCTCCTGCCGTGACAGGGCCCGGTACAGCCGACCGGTGGGAGGACTTGCCGGTGGCGAGGACGGCATGCGGCACATGGCGTGATAGTGCCCCTCGCTGCCGGTGATGCCGAAGCCCAGTCTTTGGTACCAATGGAACACCGTATCGTCGCGGTTGGCATGGAGCCGGATGGGTAAACCTTGCCGATCGGCCGTGGCCAGCAATTCCGTAAGCAGGAGCCGGCCTATGCCCCGCCCGCGGTAGGCCGGCAGCAGGCTGATGTCTATCAGGTGGAAATGCTCGGGGGTATGCCGCAGATAGAAGCGTCCCACGGGGTTCTCCTGGCAATGCACCAGCCAGAAATGCGCCTGCGGAAATTGGGTTTGGTAATGATGGTGCTGCCGTTGGAACTGCTGTTCGAGGAAAGCCCCGGCAACGGCCGGAAGCAGGCCGGCCGCCGCGACCTCATCGGCGCGGGTGCTGGCGTACAGCTGTTGGAGAAAGGGGAGATCCCCGCGAGAGATCGAAACAAGCTCGATCGTGCTGTCCTTGAACATGGTGTGTTGCATCCGTGCATTGGCCAATGTTACGCATTTGGCTCTGATTCATTATTCGCCTACTTTAGTCCATTCCCGCCAGGTTGTCACCTGCGGCAAAAATATTCGCTATGGATAAGGGCGGATAAAACAGGGCGATGAGCCTCGGCGATCAGAACCCGCTTTCGCGCACCCCGATGGCGGCAACACGTCGCCAAACGGAGCTCGCCCAGGACTCGCTCCGGCCATCGATCACCACCACCCCGCGCTGAGGCTGCCGCAGGGGGGGGAGAGTATCGTCCGGGCGCAGGCGCACGGCATAGTGGGCCCCCTGGGGTTCGGCCCGGCCCTGGCGGTTGCGGTGCACGGCGATGGGGCCGCCCCGGTCGGAGGCCAGCGCTTCCTGCTGCAGGAAGTTGGCGCCCACGGTATCTATCTGCTCCAGGGTCACCGCCAGCGCCGGGCGGGACGGGTCGTCGGCGATAAAGCGGCCCTGCATGCCGGCTTCCAGCCGCCACAGCCGGGTTTCCGCAAGATAACCGCGCAGGCGGGCACCGGGCGCCACCAGGGTACCGAGACGCAACCCGGAAGCCAGCCAGCGCCCGGGTTCGAGATCGGGCGGCATATCATGCAGGGTCCCGTCCAGGGGTGCGCGCAGCTGCAGCCGTTGCCGCTGGGCCTGCAGGCCGCGATATTCCGCCAGCGCCTGGGCCAGTTGCTGCTCCAGCACACTGCTGTCGGCGGCGGTGTCGGCCAGGGCGGAACGGCGCTGCAACTGGCGCTGCAGCAGGTCGACTTCCCGGCGGGCCAGCTGCAGCTGGTAGTCGAGGTCCGGCGAGCTCAGCTCCAGCAGCAGATCGCCGGCCTTGACCTGCTGGCCGTTGTGCGCCAGTACCGCCTTTACCCGGGCCGGAAAGGGGGCATGCAGGGCGCTGCTGGCGGCGGCTTCCAGCATGGCCGGCATGCTGACCTGGCTACGCCAGGGATACAGCAGCAGGGCCAGCCCGGCCAGCAGCAGGCCCGCCACCAGCAGGCCGCGCACCGGCCGGGCCTGCCGCCGTCGGCGCCACCATTCTCCCAGCTCGCGCAGTACCGGCAGGGCGATAAACCAGGCCAGCTCCACCACCATCAGTATGATGCCCAACAGCTTGAAGAACAGGTGGTATACCGCCAGCGCGATGCCGAGAAACAGCAGCGCGCGCCACAACCAGGCGGCATAGCCCCACCCCAGCATGCGCTTCTGCAGCCGGGGGGGCAGGGGTTCGGGTGCTGCCTCGCCATAACCGAACAGGGCCTCGCGCAGGCGCCAGCGGCACAGGGCGAAGGCCCGTTGCTGCAGGTTGTCCACGCCCCACAGGTCGCTCAGCAGGAAATAACCATCGAAGCGCAGGAAGGGGTTGAGGTTGACCACCAGGGTGGTGATCCAGGTGGCACTGGCCAGCAGGAAGGCGGCGGTGCGCAGCGGGCCGTCGGGCAACAGCGACCAGGCCAGCAGGGCCAGGGCGGCCAGCAACAGCTCGGCCAGCATGCCGCCGGCACCGATCAGCAGCCGGCTGCCCTTGTGGTTGACCCGCCAGGCGTCGCTGACGTCGGTGTAGAACAACGGAAACAGCACCATGAACGCCAGCCCCATGCTCTGCACCCGGCAACCGGCGCGCTTGGCCATATAGGCATGGCCCAGTTCATGGCAGAACTTGGCGAACACCAGTGCCACCGCGAAGGCGGCCATGCCGCCCAGGCTGAACAGGTGCGGAAAGGTGGACACGAAGCGGGACCAGTCCCGGCTGACCAGAAAGATGCCGAGCAGCAGCACCAGCGGTAGCCCCAGGCGCAGCAGCCAGCCGCCATGGCGGGCCAGCCAGGGCCAGGTGCGGTTGAGGAAGGGATCGGGGCGCCACAGCGGAATGCGAAAAAACAGGTATTGGTGCAGTACCCGGCTCCACAGGCTGCGCCGCTGGGCCGCCGCCTTGGCCGTATAGCTGCCGCGCTGTTCCGGATCGGTGGCGGCCACCAGATCGTGGCTGCGCAGAAAATACAGCAGTTGCTCCAGATCGCCGCCCTGCAGTGGCAGGCCCGGCTCGCGATTGGCGGCGGCCAGCACCAGCTCGGCCCGGCCCAGGGACCAGTGGCGCAGCAGGCGCATGGCGCCGGCACCCAGGTGAAAATAGCGGCCGCGTACCGGATCGGCCAGGGTCCAGCGCGGCGAACCGTCATGCTCGGGGCTGGCCGTCGACAACTGCAAATCGGGGCGCAGGGAGGGCAGCATCATAGGCCGGCCGCCTGGCGCAACGCCGCCAGCGGCCGGCGCAGCAGATAGAGCCCCAACGGCACCCGCTCGCCATGGAGCTTGGCGGTGCCGCGCACGCCCAGGCGCGGCGGCTGGCCGGCAAAGCGGGCATCCAGCCGGTAGGCGAGCTGGCCGGCGTCGGTCAGTTGCGCCTCGTAGGCGGAATGGGCCAGCACCGCCGGATGGCGGTTGAGCGGATCGCTGTCGGGAAAGAGTACGACCTCGGCCCGGGCAGGCAAATCGATGGCGTCGCCCACCGCCAGATCCACCCGCAGCCTCGCCTGGGCAGGATCGGCAATGACCATCAGGTGTTCGCCGGTGCTGATCGGCTTGCCCAGCCAGCGCTCCGGATCGGCAAATACGGCGATGCCGTCGCGCTGGGCTCGGACCTGGCTGCGGGCCAGCAGATCCCGGGCGTACTCGAGTTCCACCTGTTTTTGCTCGGCACGGGCTGCCAGCAGCTCCAGCCGGGATCCCGACTCTGCATCGGCAAAGGCGCGCTGGGCGTTGGCCCGGTATTCGGCCCGGGCCACCGCCAGGGTGCGCTCGGCCACGTCGACCCGAGCCTGCAGGCTGGTATCGTCGAAGGTGAACAACAGATCGCCGGCGGCCACCGGCTGGTTGGGCTGCACCAGGAACTCGGTGATCACGCCGTCCAGCGGAGCGGCCACCACCTGGCCATTGAGCGGTATCACCTCCGCCGGCGCCAGCACCGACTGGCGTACCGGGACCAGCATGGCCGCCAGCACGGCGGTCGCGGCCACCAGCAGCCAGGGCCGCCGGCGGCGGCGATGGCGGGCCCTGGGTTGCAGCGCCAACCAGGCATGGGCGTAGCAATGGCCGAGTTGTTGCAACAGCGTCTGCTCGGCCGGTGTCCAGGGCTGCTCGCGGGCCAGCCAGAGCCCGCCGAATGACCGTTGCTGCGAGTCGAGCAGGGGCAGCCAGAACGCATGGGGTGCCGACAACTGCTGCCAGTCGGCCCGACTCTGCTCGTTGAGCCGGGCCGGATCCACCACCTGGGGCTGGTTATCCCGGGCCGTTTTCTGCAACTGGGCCAGGGCCTGCTCCACAAAGGCCACGAAGGGGGCATGGGGATCGACCACGCTGATGCCGGTGACGGCCCGGACCTTGCCGTTGAGCAGCAGGGCGGCATGGCGAAAGCCGAACAGGGCCTGGCCGTCGTTGACCAGGCTGTAGGCCAGCTGTTCGGTATCCCCGGCGTCGCGGGCCTGCTGCTCCAGGGTCAGGAAACGGGCGAAGACCTGCTCGGCCTGAATGCCGACAGCAGCGTTCATGGCTGCTCCGCGAAACGGGCGGTGCCGCTCATGCCGGCGAGCAGGTCGTCGGGGGCATCGCTGATGGCGCCGATCAACAGCAGGGTCTGGCTGCCTTCATCGATGCGGGCACCCAGGCGGCTGATGCGGGCCTCGAGGGGGATGCCGGTTTCATCCGGAACAAAGGTGAATGGCTGGCCCGGTGCCAGTTGGTTCAGGCGGCGGGAAGGCACCAGTATGTGCAGCTCCAGGGCCTTGTTGTCCACGATGTCCAGCAAGGGGGTACCGGCAGTCACGCTTTCAAAAGGCTGCACCTTGCGGGATACCACCTGGCCGCTGAAGGGGGCCTTGAGCTGGCAGCGCTCCACCTGTACCTGGAAGACCCGGGCTTCGGCCTGGGCCTGGGCGAGCCTGGCCTGGGCCAGGGATACGGCATAACGGCCCACGGAATTGAGTTCGGCCAACTGGCGATTGTGGTTGAGTTCTTCGGTGGCGGCCCGGGCGGCGGCATTGGCCGCATCCAGCTGGGCGCGGTAGGCGCTGCAGTCGAAACGCACCAGCACCTCGCCCTGCTCGAAGGCCTCGCCTTCGGCATGGCCGATGTCGGTAATGCGGCCGGCCTGCTCGGCCGAGAGTACCGCCTGATGGGCTGAGCGGATCACCCCCCGGGCTTCACTGCCGGCGGGAGGGGGGGATAGTGTCAGCAGATCGTCCTGGGCGTGCAGCAGGCCGGGCAGCAAAAGTAGAAACAGGAATGGTATCTTCACCTTGGGGCATCCTTGCTGTGACTGGGGTGGCTGCGTTTGAGTTCGATTGTAGCGGTTGACGTCCTCGGCTGAAAGCGTTTAGCGCTGTTACCCCGGTCCGGTGTCTCTACGATGTCATTCCCGGTTTGAGCCTGCGCTTTTTTTGTTGCCGCCGGTCCAGCATGCTTTTCACCGCCATCGCCAGCAGCACCATGGCGCCGCCCAGCAGGCCCTGATCGCTGGGGCGCTCGCTCAAAAACAACCACACCAGCAGGGTGCCGAAGACGGTTTCCAGCAACAGCAGCAGGCTCACTTCCGCCGAGGGCAGGTACAAGGGCCCCTGCTGGATCAGGGTGAAGCCCGCCGGCATCAACACCAGGCAAAGCAACAGCAGCCAGCCCAGGTTGGCGGCGTCGGGCAGCATCACCTCGCCGCTCCAGGCCAGGGCCAGCAGGGCGGTACCCAGGCCGCCCAGGGTCAGCATGGGGCTCATGTCCACCCCGGGCCGGCTGCGCGCCAGGGTCAGGTTGCCGGCCAGCCCGACGGCCGCCATCAGTGCCAGGGCGTTGCCGAGCAGGGAGCCCTCGCCGGCATCGTCGAGCACGATAAGGGAAATCCCCGCCAGGCAGGCGCCGATGGCCAGCCAGGTGCGCAGGGGCAGGCGTTCGTGCAGGAACAGGCGGCTGAGCAGGGCGGCGATCAGCGGGGCCGAGGCCAGGATCACCAGCACGTTGCCGGCACTGGTGAAATGGTTGCCGAGCACAAAGCCCAGGGTGCTGACCGTGAACAGCAGGGCACAGCCCAGTCCCGCCCGGCCGCAGGCCAGGTAGGCACGAAACCAGTGGCGGCGGTAGCGGGCCACCACGATAAGCCAGAACCCCAGCACGTTGAGCAGCCCGCGCCATAGCACCAGCTGATCGGCGGGGATGCTGATGATGCGCAGCAACAGGGCGTCGGGGGAGATGATCAGCACCCCCAGGGCGGTGAGCAGCAGTCCTTTCTGGTGGTGATCCATAACCTGGAGTCATTAGTGGCCGGCAAAGCAGCGATGCTACCCAAGCCGGCGGGGAATGGCCAGCGCCGCGCTGCTGTCCCGCACCACCAGCTCCGGGGCCAGGGTCAGTACCCGGCGCGGGCTGTCCGGCGCCCGGATGCGGGCCAGCAGGGTGTCCACCGCCAGAGCGCCCAGGCCGGCCTTGGGCTGCTCTATGCTGGTGAGCGCCGGCACCAGGTAGCGGGCCAGTTCTATATTGTCGTAGCCCACCAGGGACATGTCTTGTGGCACTTTCAGCCCGGCATCGGCCAGGGCGCGCAGGGCGCCCACCGCCATCATGTCGTTGCCCACGAACACCGCCGTGGGGCGTTCGGATCTTTCCAGCAGCCGGGCCATGGCCGCCTTGCCGCCGGCCAGTTCGAAGTCGCCCTCGGCAATCCACTCGGGGCGCACTTCGAGGCTGGCCTGTTCCATGGCGGCCCGAAAGCCCGCCAGCCGTTCCTCCGCCGCCCGTTTGCCCATGGGGCCGGTGATGCAGCCGATATGGCGGTGGCCGAGGCTGATCAGGTGTTCGGTGGCGAGCCGTCCGCCCTGCTGGCCCGAGTCCTGGATCAGGTCCGCCTCCAGATCCATGGGGCCCCAGTCCGCCAGCACCAGGGGTACGCTGGGGTATCGGTCGAACACATTTTCCCCCAGGTGGGCCTGGGTGCACATGACGATGACGCCGTCCACCCGCTTTTGCAGCAGCATCTCCATGCTGGCGTTGAGCCGGGCCTTGTCGCCCTGGGTGTTGCACAGCACCAGGCTGTAGCCGAGCTCGAAGCAGCGCTGCTCCACCCCCTGTACCACCTCGGCGAAGAAGGGGTTGGTGCTGGAGGTGACCAGCATGCCCAGGGTGCGGGTCTGGTTGACCTTGAGGCTGCGTGCCAGCGCCGAGGGAGCATAGTGGAGCGCCTCTATGGCTGACTCCACCCGTTCGGTGATCTCGGGGCTGACGAAGCGGGTCTTGTTCAGCACATGGCTGACGGTGGAGGTGGATACCCTGGCGAGCTTCGCCACGTCCTTGATGGTGGCCATCAATGCTGCTCCAGCAGGGCCTCGATCTCGGCCCTGAAGGGCACCGAGGTCTGGGCGCCGGGGCGGGTTACGGAGATGGCCGCCGCCGCCTGGGCGAAGCGCTGCATGCCAAGGGCATCGACACCGTTATCATCACCCTGGGGGCGCGCGGGGTCTGGGTGAGCGAAAGGGGGCCGGG